>JALYLC010000773.1 GCA_030774435.1 Actinomycetota bacterium | reverse complement strand
GGGCGTCATCAGGTGGCTGCAGAGCGTAGAACGCGAGCTGGAGGCCGCCGGCGCGTTTACGCTCAGCGTCGTCGAAGGACAGCCGGGATCCGTCGCCGATCGCATCTTCGGCCTCCTGCGGATCCGTGACTTGCTCGCGTGCTACGCCACGCGCGCGGAGGCCCTCGCGCAGGCGCCACTACTGAAGGTCTGATTCGGGCGACGCGCGGCGGCCTCTACGCACCGCCCGACGGGACGGTGCCACGGACGGCAAAGGCGCGGGCATTCATGCTGAACGGACCGCCATCCGGCGAGAGCCGCGCGAGCAATCGCGAGCGCAGCGCCTCGCGCTGATCCGCGCGCAGGGCTGCGCAGTAGCCGGGCGCCGGGCCCACGCCGCTCAGGAACGGCGTCCAGTAGTCGTCGAAGTCGCGGAATGCGGCCTCGGCGTCGATCGCGCGGACCGCCACGTCGATCAAGCCGGCGCCCTTGAAGAGCTTCTCCAGCCGATCAGGAGCGCAGAGCGGAAAGCGCACCGCCTCGTCGGTCTCTCTCGCGGACGCGCGAGCTCGATCGGCGCACCACGCGGGCATGCTGATGCCCATGGGCATGGACATGTCCAGCGCCGCAACAACGGCCTCTCTACCGGCGTCGCAGCTGGCCAAGGCGCGCCTCGCTACGGCCAAGTACGCCAACGACCTAGGTGCGGCCAAGGCGAGCGGCTACAGCATCCTCACGCAGAAGATCCCCGGCATGGGCTACCACTCCATCAACCCGTCGATCAAGGGCTTCAACGTCCGCAAGCCGCCGATCCTCGTCTACGAGCGGCACGGCAATCGCTGGCAGCTCGGAGCGCTCGAGTGGGTCTTCCCGGCGAAGCCAGCGACGCCCCCGCTGAACGGCGCGACCTACGGCTCCTTCCCGGCGGCGTGCCACTACAAGGACGGCACGTTCGTGACTCAGCCGAGCGCGGACGCCTGTGCGCCGCAGAGCCCCCAGTCGGGCTCGGCATTCAATTTCTGGCATCCCGCCCTCGTCACGATGCACGTCTGGATCTGGTACCCGAACCCCGCTGGTCTGTGCGCGAGCATGAACCCGCTCGTGCCGGCGTTCAAGTAGTCGCAGCCTGGGGCGCGCCGCAGCCGGCGCGCCCCGCGCTACGGCGTCGCGATGGGGCAGCCCGGCTCGTCGGGAAGCAACGGCCGCACGACCAGCTGGTACGTGCGATTGGCACGTCCGCGCACCACCCACCGTGACTGCGCGCTGGCCGTGCGCAGACTGGCGAGCAGCGTCGTGACATCTGTGCCGCCGACCGTGACGCAGCGATAGGCCAGGCCGTTCGCGGCCGGCTTTCCGGCGGTGGCCAGATCGCTCCGGAGAGGCCACACGACGCGTCGGGCCCCGGCCGGCGCCGGCGCGGCTGACTGCGCCACATAGACGGCGATCGCGTGCGGCGTGTAGGAGGCTCCAGACAGCTTGAGCGGCAATGCGGCGATGAACCGCGCGAGCGCCTGCCGCGCTCTGACCTGCTTGGCGGTGAGGCGCCCGCTGCCCACGCCGATGCCCAGCGCGTACGCCTGCCGGGTCACGCGCCTCCGGCCCGCGTTCACGACCAGCGTGGTCGTCGGCGCGTCCGACACTCCGACCGAGCCCATGTCGCCGTAGTCGATTGCGCCGCGCGCGAGCAATCCACTCCGCCGCGCCCGCTTCAAGAGCGCCTGCACCTGGCGTTCGTCCAGCTTGCTCCGCACGAGCGGGTCGATCGCCGGCCCCGGGAAGATCTGGGGCACCGCGCCCGGGACGATGACGGTGCCATCGCCATACAGCGTGAATGAGGGCAGCGCGCGCAGGTTCGTCTGGGGAGCGACGAAACCGCCGCCGCTGCTCATGCGCAGGACGACCTTGCCCGGCGCTGTCGGATGCGTGATCGCGACGCGCGCGGTCGCCGCGGCGGCGACCTGAGAGAAGCCCGCGATCAGCAGCACGTACGTCAGGAGAGGGATTCGCATGGCAGTGCTGAGACGCCCCATCGCCTCGAAGGGTTCCCGATCGGCGGGCAGTCTGCACATGCGGCTCGCGAGTGTGATGACCATCACATTCACACCGTGTGCGCCCGCACGGTTCGCCGCCTGGATGGGGCATACGCTCGATCTCGAGAAGCAACTGCTTCTCGACCCGAGGAGGAGGCCACGATGTACCGCCCGCCACTCAACTCAGGCGTCCAGAGATTCGAGCCGACGCGCCGAGCGCCGGAGCGGGAGGCCGCCGTTCTCCGGCGCCAGCACCACGAGCACGTCGCCGCGGAGCGCGCGAGAGAGCGTGCGGAGCGCGACGCGCCACAGTCCGGCGCGCGCCGGATCAAGCACCCAGCCGCCGCGATCTGGGCGCTTGTGTCCCCGCGCCGTTAGCTCATCCGGCCGCGGGGGTGCGGCCGGATGAGCGTATTTTCTGAGCGACCGAACGGCCGGCCCTTGCGATACTCCGCGCATGGCTGAGGTCGCTCGCCCGCTTGCCGGCCGGGCCGCGCTGATCACGGGCGTCAGCCGGCTCGAAGGCATCGGCTTTGCGACCGCACATCTGCTCGCGTCGCAGGGCGCGCGGATCGCGATTCAGGGCTTTGCGCGAGATGACCCGGGGCAACTCGGCGGATCGACGACCGGCGATGCCGTGATCGGGGACCTGCGTGCCGTTGATCCGGACGTCGTCTTCATCGACGCGGACTTCGCGGAGGCCGCGGCCGCGGAGCGCGTCGTGTCTGCCGCGGTCGCCGCGCGCGGGCCGCTCGACATGCTGATTGCCAATCACGCGCGCAGTACCTTGAACTCGCTCGACGACGTGACGGCTGACGAGCTCGATCTGTCGTTCGCGGTCAATACGCGCGGCTCGATCCTGCTCGCGCAGGCCTTTGCTGCGCAGCACGGCGGCACGCACGGAGGGCGGATCGTCATGATGACGAGCGGCCAGGGGGGCGGCGCGATGCCCGAGGAGCTCGCCTACGCGGTTTCGAAGGGCGCGATCCACCAGATGACGCGGACGCTCGCCGCACACCTGATGCCTCGGGGCATCACGGTCAACACGATCAACCCGGGGCCGACCTACACGGGCTGGGCCGACGCAGCCACGCACGCGGAGGTCGAGCGCCTGATGCCGACCGGCCGCTGGGGCTTGCCGGCCGATGCCGCCCGGCTGATCGCAATGCTCTGCTCGGACGATGCGGCGTGGGTCACCGGCCAGGTCATCGACGCGGACGGCGGATTCTCGCTCTGAGCTGCCGCGTGGCGGCAGCGCCCGCGGATGCGCTATTTTCGGCCTGTCTGCGCCGGCACTGGCGGCCCTAGCTCGTAGACCGCATCCGGTTGTTGCGCGGGTTGTGCTCCACCTCGGCCAGCCCGAGTGCTTCGAGCACGGGGGGACGTAGACGCCGAAGCGGCCGCGCAAGCCCTTCTTGAGCCCGTACCAGCCGCCGACCGGGTTGTCCTGCGAGCGTCCCCAGGCCTCGACCGTCCCGTCCGCCGCCGGCTTCTGCTCATCGGCAGCGCCGAGCGGCATCCAGTCGCCGTGAGCCTGCAGCATCGCGTGGAGATCGTCGATGCAGCGGAGGTCGTAGCGCAGCTCCGTCTTGCCAACCCGCACGACGAGGGCGGGAGGGTCGAGCGCCTCGTCGCGGAACGCCTCGAACTCGGACGAGAGAAAGCGGTGTCTTGAGGATCCACGGTGTCTCGCGCGTGCCGCTGCCGGCAGGTGTCATGTCTGCTCCTCGCTCGCATTCTCCGCTCGGCACCCGAGTGCGACCGCCGCCTATCGTAACACGATCGTTACAGGTCGTCGTTCGCGGACGCAGCTCGGAGAGCGGCCAGCACGAGCGTCCACGAGCGCTCGAACTTGGGAGCCCCAGTTGCCCATAGGTCAGCGCTCTCGAGCTTGGCACTGTGCTCCACGTCCACGCGCGTACCGCCATTCTCGGCGGTGAACCTGATCACGACCTCCGTCGGGTGCTGGGCGTCGGTGCCGGGATAGAAGTCCAGGATCAGTCGCCGCGCCGGCTCCCACACGAGCACCCGCCCGAGCTCGACCTCGTGGCCGTCCGTCGCGCGCTCCCAGAACCGCCCGTTCGCGAGCATCGTTATCTCGCTGCGCGGGTCGGCGGTGTGCCTGACGTCGTGCGGCCACCAATCCGACGCGCGCTCGGTGAACAGCGCGAACGCCTTCTCGGGCGGGCACGCGAGATACGCCGATTTCTGGATCACTCCTTCGCCAGTTCCTCGAGTTGCGAGAGCGCCGTGTCCCAGAATTCGTCGAGGAAGTCGCGCACGGAGGCAAGCCCCTGCACCCGCACGGCGTAGACGCTGCGGGCACCCTGGGCTCGGTGCTCGACGAGCCCGGCGTTCTCGAGCACGCGCAGGTGACGCGAGATCGCCGGCCGGCTGACCGGGAAGCGTACCGCGAGCTCTCCCACGGCAAGGGGCGAGGTCCGTAGCGTGTGCAGAATTTCGCGGCGAACGGGATTTCCGAGGGCATCGAGAGCGTGCATGGTGGTAGCCTTGATGTTACCATTGACGAGTCGTGGTTCCGGTGTTCAGGAGGGGAGACGCTCGATGGGAGACGTCGTCGTTCGCTACAAGGTAAAGCCCGAGCGCGTCGAGGAGAACGAGGGGCTGGTCAGGCGGGTCTATGCGGAGCTCGCCGAGGCTGCGCCGGCCGGTCTCCGCTACGCCACCTTCCAGCTTGCCGACGGTGTCAGCTTCGTGCACATCGCGTCGATCGACACGCCGGACGGCAGCAACCCGCTCGGCGCAATCTCGGCGTTCGCCGAGTTCGTGCGTGACATCGCGGAGCGCTGCGACGAGCCACCGGTGGCACAGGACTCGCAGCTCGTCGGGTCGTACGGCTTCTTCACGTAACCTCGGGACGGCGTGAGCCGAGTACTGCGACGACCGCCCGTTCCCGGGCGCGCAGCCGCCGCCGCAGCAATCGCGGGCGGCCGCCTCTATGTGGTCGGCCGGCGCGCGCTCGCCCGCGACGCCTTCGCGCTCAGCCTTGGCTCTGGGCACTGGGCGCTCAGCGTCTTGCGCGCGCCTTGATCGCTTCGACGACCGGGCTCTTGGCCTCTGCGTAGGAGTTGATGTCCGGCCACTGCCGGCCGGCGAGTGCGCGCTTTGCGTCCTCATAGAGCCGGCGATCGTCGGCGTGCGCGCGCAGCCAGTCGCGCAGGAGGAGGTAGTCGACCGACTCAGCACTGCCGGGCGGCCAGATGTGCACGTGAACGTCGCGCGGAGGGGTGCGGAACATGCGGTGGCTCGGCTCTCGCACGCGCAGGAGGTAGCCGGCCGACCCCAGCAGCGGCGCGTATCGCGCCTCGGCGTCCGGGTCGTCGACCTCGACGAGTACGTCGATGATCGGCTTCGCCGCCAGACCGGGCACGGCGGTCGATCCGATGTGCTCGATGCGCAGTGCCAGCGGCCCGAGTGCCGTTCCGATGCGCGCGCGCTCGGACTCGAAGCGCGCCGGCCATGCAGCGTCGTAGTCGACGAGCCGGACGATCCCTGGCTCGCGCCCGCCGATCAGCACCGCGTCGAGCTGGGCGTCGAGGTGAGTCGGCTCGTCGGGCATCGGCGGGAACAGGGTACGCGGCTAGGCTTGGCCCCCTGCCGCTTGCGATCACGCACTTCACCGATCCCGCCTGCCCGTTCGCGTTCTCCGCCGAGCCGGTGCGCTGGCGTCTGCGCTGGCACTACGGCGAGCAGCTGCGCTGGACGACGCGGATGATCGTCCTCACGCTCGAGCCTGGCGAGGCCGAGAAGCTCGCCGAAGGCGCGCCCACCCTGCAGCGCCGCTACGGGATGCCCATCGACCCGGTGCCGTATGCACGGCCGGCTTCCTCGGAGCCGGCCTGCCGAGCGGTCGTCGCCGCGCGCCTGCGTGCGCCGGAGCTCGAGGAGCCGCTCCTGCGGCGGCTCCGCGTCCGGGTCATGCTCGGCGGCCTGCTCGACGATCCCGAGCTGATCACTGCAGCGGCGCGAGATGTCGGGCTCGATCCGCCGCGGCTCCTGGAGTGGTGCGCCCAGGATGACGTCGAGGAGGCGCTGCAGGGCGACATCGCTGCGGCCCGTGCTCCACTGCCGGCCGCGCGCGCACTCGATTACAAGCTCGGCGGCCCGCGCGAGCAGCGCCGCTACACGGCGCCGAGCTACGAGATCACCTCGGCCGACGGGCGTGTCGTGACGGTGGTGCCCGGCTTCAACCCGGTCGAGGCCTACGAGACGGCGATCGCGAACCTGGCTCCCGAGCTCGAGCGACGGCCCAAGCCCGCTTCCGTCGAGGAGTTGCTGGCCTGGGCCGGCGAGCCGCTGGCCACCGCGGAGGTGTCACTCGTCGCGCAGTTGGGTCTGGTCCGAACGCGAGTGGCGCTCAGCCGCGTCGCGCGCGCCCATCCGGCGGGCGCCGACCTCTACTGGACGCTCGGCGACGACGAGAAGCTGTGACCCCATCGTGCGGTGCTCGTGAGCCTCACGGAGTCCCCCGTCGGGGGCACGCGAGGTGCGCTGCCCTCGGCGATCGTGCAGGCATGCCGCACACCTATGCCTTCGAGAAGTGCCCGTTCCGCGACGTGGCTCACGCCGTCGCCGATCGGAGTTCCATCGTGCGTCATACCGCCCGCGCGCTGTGGCCGTCGGCCCGTCGCGCCGAGCGCGTCGAGATCTCGGACGAGGGAATCGCGGCCTGGACGCTCGTGGGCCACACGCGCCTGGCATGGGACGAGGTCACCGCGATCGACTCGGAGCGAACGCTGCTCGGCCGGAAGACGCTCCGCATTCGCGGTGCCGGTGGACGCATCGATGTCGCGCCGATCCTGCCCGGCTACGAGGAGCTCGAGCGCCGCGTGTTCGCCGGGCAAGCCGCAGCCGTCGCCGCGTAGCCCTCACGCAGACGCAGCGGGCGCGACACGGCGATTGCGGATCGCTAACGATATGGCGCGGATGGGCACGCTTGATTTCAGTCGCAGCGACGCGCACGATCCGGCGATGGAAAGACCGGCGCCCGCCCCGAGTACGGTCGGAGAGGCCGCCCTGCTCGAGCGCGTCGCGTTCAGCCAGGCGCTCGCGGAGAGCCTCGCGAGCGTTGCGGCGGGGGAAGGCCGGGTCGTGCTCGTCTCCGGCGAGGCCGGCATCGGCAAGAGCGCGCTCGTGCGCAGCTTCTGCGATGCGCACCGCGATGCCGCGCGCGGGAATCGAGGGCGAGGTCGCGCGCATCTGGTTCGCGCTCGCCCTCGGGGCCTTTTTTCAGTACGAGCATGAGATTCTCGATCGCTACCTCGAGGCGGGGATCGCCTATTGCGAGGAGCGCGACTTCGAGATGTTCCGGCGCTACCTGCACACCACCCGGGCGCAGGTGGCGCTCCAGCGCGCGGGCTGGTCCGAGGCGACCGACGCTGCGACGCTCGTCTTGCACGACCCTGGCCCTTCGATCATCCCTCGCCTCTACGCGTGGATCGTGCTCGGCCTTGTGCGAGCGCGGCGTGGCGATCCCCAGCCATCGGAGCTGATCGACCGCGCGGCCGCGCTGGCTGAGCAGCAGGGTCAGCCCCACGCGCTCGCCGCAGTGGCCGAGGCGCGAGCCGAGCTGGCCTGGCTCGAGGGGAGGCCCGACGACATCGCCGGGGTGACGGAGTTCGCGCTCGCCCACGCGCTGCGACACAACGCCTGGCGCGAAGCCGGCGAGCTGTGCCGCTGGCGCGCGGGCGTGCGTGAGCTCATGCCGGGTGCGGGCCTCACCGCGAACGACACGTAGCTCCACGTCGCCGACCTGACGGACCTGCGTCAGCTTGCCGAGATGTCGGAAACCTCGATCGGCGCAC
>JALYLC010000772.1 GCA_030774435.1 Actinomycetota bacterium | reverse complement strand
GCTTGCCGGCAGCGCCGCGCACTCCATGCGCCCCCTCTCGGCCCCGGCGACGGCCGGCTTCGGATTGGCGCTGATGATGCTCGGCCATGCCGTCGGCTGGCCCGCCGCCGTCGGCGGCTCGCAGGCGATCGCCGATGCGATGGCCTCGCTGCTGCGCTCACTGGGCGGCGAGATCGAAACGGGCCGTGAGGTCCGCTCGGCGGCAGAGTTGCGAGGCGTGCGCGCCGTCCTGTTCGACCTGACGCCGTCGCCGATACTCCGGATTGCAGGCAACGAGCTGCCAGAGCGTTACCGCCGCGCCCTGGGGCGCTATCGCCGCGGGCCCGGCGCTTTCAAGCTCGACTACGCGCTGGACGGCCCGGTGCCGTGGACGGCAGCGGAGTGCCGCCGCGCCGGCACGCTGCATCTGGGCGGATCGCTCGAGGAGATTGCCACTGCAGAGGCCGAGGTCGCCCGGGGCAGGGGAGCGGCACGCCCGTTCGTGCTCGTCGCTCAGCAGAGCCTGTTCGATCCAAGCCGCGCACCGGCCGGCGCCCACACGCTGTGGGCGTACTGCCACGTGCCGAACGGCTCCGCCCTCGACGCCGCAGACGCGATCGAAGGTCAGATCGAGCGTTTCGCACCCGGCTTCCGGGCGTTGATCCGCGCGCGCAGCGCACTGGGCCCGGCTGAGCTCGAGGCGAACAATGCGAACTACGTCGGTGGAGACATCAACGGCGGCGCGGCCGATCTGCGGCAGGTGTTCGCACGACCCGTCGCGCGGCCCGTGCCGTACACGACGCCCAATCCGCGCTTCTTCATCTGCTCCTCGTCCACACCGCCGGGAGGCGGCGTGCACGGGATGTCCGGATGGCACGCCGCGCGCGCCGCGCTGTGCGGCGCCCTGCGCTGACCCCAAGAACTGGTTTCAAAAGTGGCGGGGCGTTCGGAGGTCTCGAATCGCCTGCGGTCTGCTTGTCGGGCGCAGTGAGTAGTTGGTCGGCGTTTGGGCTCAGACGTTCAAGTCGCATCCGGTTCACGCATCCATCATGCCGGGATGCCTCCCTGCCGATACCGAGGTGATGGCGCGATCCGCAGACGACCAGGCGCCCCGCCGCGCAGCGCGGGCCGGCGCGGCGCGCTCGGATCTGGCGGAGCCCGACTGGTGGCTGGCAGCCGCGGTCGGGGCGCTCGAGGACCACGTCTACTTCGGGTTGCTGCAGCCCGACGGCGCCTACGAGGCTCTGTTCGTCGGGCCGAACCTCGAGCGACTGCTCGGCGGCGCGCCGCAGTCGTCGGAACACTGGCGCAGTCGCATCGACCCGGAGGATCTTCCGCGCTACCGCGCGTGCGAGGGCGAACTGCTCGCCGGCCGGCCCGCCCAGGTCGACTATCGCGTGCATGGGCTCGACGGCACGACGCGCTGGATACGCGCACGGGTGAATCCCGAGCAACTCGCCGACGGCACCGTGCGCTTCGCGGGCATCCTCTCGAACGTCACGCAGCAGCACGAGGCCGAGGATCGGCTGCGCGCTGCGCTCGTGGCACTGGCAGAGGCCAATGCGAAGCTCGACGTCGCCCACAGCAAGGCGGTCGAGCTTGCGAAGACCGATCCGCTGACCGGCGCCGCCAACCGCAGGCATGTCGACGAGATCCTCAGCGGCTTGCTCGCGTCCGGCGGGCCATCCGTGGGCGTTCTGCTGCTCGACGTCGACGATTTCAAGGCCGTCAACGACACGTACGGCCACCGCGTCGGGGACGAGGTGCTGATCGAGATCGTCGCCCGCCTCGAGCGGGCGATGCGGCCCGAGGATGTCGTCGCCCGCTGGGGCGGCGAGGAGTTCCTGCTGGTCTGCCGGGCCCACGAGCACGAGGGCACTTACGCCGTCGCAGAGCGCATCCGTACCCTGGTTTCGGCGACGCCGTTCCGCACGACCGTCGGAGAGATCCCGATCACGGTGTCGGTCGGGGCGGTGACGAGCGACGGCCTCGCACAATCCCCGGACCCGCTCGTCGATGCCGCGGATGCAGCCCTGCTGGAGGCCAAGCGGGCCGGCAAGAACCGCACAGTCATCGCGCACCCGCCGCCTGCCGCGCGTGCCGCAGCCTGACGCGTATTGCGCTCGTGTAGCTACCCGACGTACGGAACCGTCAGCGGGCCGTACGGCAGGACGCACACGCGGGCATCCGGCCCGGCGTCGTCGAGCAGGTGCCACACAGTGGCCTCGACGTCCGCCGTCTGTTCGAGGTGGGCTTCCGCCAGCTCGGCATTCGACAGATACGAGGTGTGGACGATCACGCGCGAACGCGCCTGGATGCCGGCCTGGATCTGGATCTGCCACTGGTCGGGCACGGTCGTCGCACGGGCCGCGATCGCCTCGAGCAGCGCGGCGGGAGAAGCCGCGGCCGTCAGCTCCTCGCGGTAGGAGCCGTGAGACGGAAAGCCGTCGCGGCACTCGGCCGCACACACGATCGCACCGCCGGGTCGGACGACCTGCGCCGCGGCGGACATGCCCTTGACCGCCTGGTAGAGGTTCTGGTCGAGCGGGAAGCCGGAGTTGGTCGTCAGGACGACGTCGAAGCGGCTCGGCACCGCGCGCATCGCGGTCTGCCGCACGACGGCGCAGGCCGCGTTGTGCATCGCGAACAGCTCACCGCCGAACGCGTGAGCGATTCGCTGCTCGCCGTCCAGCACCACGTCGAGCGCGAAGTGCGTGCCCGTGGCCGCGGCGATCGCTCGCACGTCGTCGTGCACGGGGTTGCCCTGTGTGACACCCCAGCGCGCGTCGGGGTGACCGATGCGGGCGGCGTCGTGCAGCGTGAGCGTCGTCTCGAGGCCCGCGAGCCCCGGAGCAACGAGCTTGGGCCCGCCGGAGAAGCCGGCGAAGAAGTGCGGCTCGACGAAGCCCGTGGTGATGCGAACGTCGGCCCGCGCCCATTCGCTGTTCAGCCACACCGGGACATCGGCCCCGAAGCAGCCCATCCAGGTCAGCGTCGACGGATCGCGCGCGTCGTGGTTGACGACCCGGACCGCCGAGAGCACCTCGTCCCCGAGCATCGCACGGAGCTCCTCGTCGCTGTTGCCGCGGTGCGTGCCGGTGGCGACGAGCACGACGATGTCCTCCAGGCGCACGAGCCCCTCGAGCTCGTCGAGGATTGCGGGGACGACGATCTGGCGCGGCTGCGGCCGCGTGCCGTCGCAGATGCTGATGGCAACCGTGGAGCCCCCTCGCACGACGTCGCGCAGCGGCGGGCCGGCGACGGGTCGGCGCAGCGCCTCGAGCACTGCACTCCGCTCGTCGGCGGCCGCCCGCGGATGCAGCGGCTCGACGACGGTCGTCCGCTCCTCCGGGAGGTCGACGATCAGGCCGTCGCTGCCGTACGCGAGCTCGACCTTCACAGCAGGCGGGCGAGCAACTCGGGCGGCGTGAACGCCTCGACCGGCGGCAGCGGCCCGTCGAAGCGCTCGAGCTCGACCAGCGTCGTCTGCGCGATCGGGCCCTGCGCGAGCCGCGACGTGCCCTTGTCGAGCGTGAGCACGTTGGGATTGCCGTGGCGATCGAGCGCGCTCGGGTCACCCGGCGAGACGGGATCCCACCAGGCGCCGGTGGAGAGCTGGACGACGGAGCGGCGCAAGTTGGCGTCGAGCACCGCCCCCGCGAGACAGCTGCCGCGGTCGTTGAACACGCGCACGACGTCGCCTTCGGCGATGCCCCGGGCTCGCGCGTCGTCGGGATGCAGCCGGATCGGCTCGCGGCCCCTGACCTTCGAGTCCTGGCTGTAGCCGCCGTTGTCGTACTGCGAGTGCAGCCGTGTCCGGGGCTGGTTGGAGATCAGGTGCAACGGGAACCGGCTCGCGAGCGCGCAGCCGAGCCACTCGGCCGGCTCCATCCAGGCCGGGTGCCCAGGGCAATCGTCGTAGCCGAAGCCGGCGATCGTGGCCGAGGAGATCTCGACGCGGCCCGACGGCGTGGGCAGCGGCGCCCCCGCTGGATCGGCGCGCAGCGCCGCGAAGTCGAGCGCGCGGTGTCGCTCCGGCGTCGGCATCTCGACGCGGCCGGCGTCCCAGAACTCCTCGTAGTCAGGGAGCTCCACTCCCTTGCCTCGGAGATCGGCGCGCGTGGTCTCGTAGAAATGACGAACCCACTCGTCGCCGTCGCGCCGTTCGGAGAACTCCTCGCCGAAGCCGAGCCGCTCGGCCAGCGCGCAAAGCGTCTCGTAGTCGGTGCACACCTCCGCCGGCGGGGGCACCGCCCGGTGCATCGCCGAGAGCCAGGAGTCGGCCCAGCCCGCCGCGAGGTCGTTGCGCTCGAGCGCCGTCGCCGCCGGGAAGACGATGTCGGCGAAGCGCGCGATGGGATTCCACCAGGACTCGTGCACGATCACGGTCTCGGGTCGCCGCCAGGCGCGCACGAGGCGATTCAGGTCCTGGTGATGATGGAACGGATTGCCCCCGCACCAGTAGACCAGGCGGATGTCGGGGAACGTGAGGCGCTGCCCGTTGTAGTCGATGACGCGCCCGGGCTCGAGCAGCAGATCGGCGATGCGCGCCACGGGCATCCGCATCGTCACGCGGTTCTGGCCCTGTGCCAGCGCCGTAATGCGGTGGCGCTCGCCCTGGACGCCCACCGAGTGGATCGCGCCGTAGCCCGAGCCGAACCCGCCGCCAGGCTTTCCCATCGAGCCCGTCATGCACGCCAGGGCGACGCCCATCCAGAACGGCTGCTCGCCGTGGTCGGCCCGCTGCAGCGACCAGCTCACGGTGACGAGCGTGCGCCGTGCCGTCATCTCGCCCGCGAGCGCCTCGATCACGGCGGGCTCGACGTCGCAGATGGCGCCGGCCCACGCCGCATCGCGCCGCACACCGTCGCTTGCGCCCGTCAGGTACGCCTCGAGCTCGTCCCAGCCTGCGCAGCACTCCTGCAGGAAGTAGCGGTCGTGCGTCCCCGCCGCGATCATCGTGTGCGCGAGGCCCATCATCAGCGCGACGTCGGTGTTGGGCCTCGGCGCGATCCAGCGGGCGCGCTGGTGGTCGTCGATATCGCCGCGGACGGGGCTGACGTTGACGAAGTCGACGCCGGCCTCGCGCGCAGCGTTCTGCGCCCCGCGCGCCACATGCCTCGCCAGGCCGCCCGAGTTGATCTGGGTGTTCTTCATCGCGAGTCCGCCGAAGGCCACGATCAGCTCGGTGTGCTCGGCGATCTCGTCCCAGTGCGGAGCCGACGAGTAGATCGCGTCGGAGGGGCCGCCGATCACGTGCGGGAGGATGACCTCCATGGCCGCGCAGCTGTAGCTGTTGACCGAGGCGGTATAGCCGCCGTGGAAATTGAGGAAGCGGTGCAGCAGACCTTGCGGATGGTGAAAGCGGCCCGCGCTGCCCCAGCCGTACGAGCCGCCGTAGATCGATGCGTTGCCATGCTCGCTCTTGACGCGGGCGAGCTCGCGCGCTGCCAGGTCGAGCGCCTCATCCCAGCCGACCTCGACGAACGCATCCTCACCGCGCGCAGCCCCGCCGTCGCCCTCCAGCCAGCCACGCCGGACAGCCGGGCGGAGGATGCGGCCCGCATGGTTCTGCGCGCGCGGCATCCCGATGCCGATCGGCGACGGATCGGGGTCGTCGGCGACCGGGTGCAGGGCGACGACCTCGTCTCCGCGCACCTCGACGTCGTAGTTGCCCCAGTGCGCGGACGTCGGCGTGCGACGGCGTGCGATGGCCCATCACCTCCCGGTCGGCGGGCGAGGCCGCATGGTACCGCCGGCTCGATGAACCGGTTGGAACCTTTCGAGACCGGGATCCGCTCCCGCGAAGCCCCTGGGCTCGCGCGGCACTTTGCGCGGGCCCAGGGTCGCCGCAGGTCTGGTTGTCGGGCGACCACATCAGAACCGCCACACCCACTACGCCCGACAAGCAGACCGCAGGCGATTCGAGACCTCCGAACGCCCCGCCACTTTTGAAACCAGTTCTTACGCGTGTCTTCGGCCGCCGTCACGTGACTCTTCGCAGCCCCCGCGAGGCTGGCGGAAGTTCCCCTCAGCCCCGTGCTGAGCACCGTTCCCGAGGAGAGACCATGAATGCCGAGACCATCGTCAACCGCCGCACGTTCATGCGCGGCGCCGGAGCCGCCGGCGCGGGCCTTGTGGTCGCGACGCGCACGCCCGTCGCAAGCCTGTTCGGCTCGGCGGATGCCGCTGCGGCCAGCACGTGCGCGTCGCTGACGCCGGCCAAGACGATCGGCCCGTACTTCGTCGAGGAGAAGCTCAACCGCTCCGACATCAGGACCGACCCGGCCACCGGCGCCGCCACGGCCGGAGTGCCCGTGGTGCTCGAGCTGGCGCTCGTGAACGAGGACAGCGGGTGCGAGCCGTTTGCAGGTGCGCAGGTGGATATCTGGCACGCGGACCCGAGTGGGAAATACTCCGACGAGTCGGCCGAGGGCACGTCGGGCAAGAAGTACCTCCGCGGCTATCAGGTGAGCGACGCCGACGGCAAGGTGTCGTTCACGACGGTCTACCCGGGCTGGTATTCCGGGCGTACCGTGCACATCCACGTGCGCGTACGCACGTTCGACAGCGGCGGGACTGCGACCTACGACTTCCTGACGCAGATGTTCTTCGACGACACGCTGACCGACACGGTCTACCAGCAGGCGCCTTACAACGCACGCGGGACGCGCAATACCCGCAATGCGGCCGACAGCATCTACGGCAGCGACGGCGCCACGCTGTTGCTCAGCGTCACGTCGGACGGGAACGGCGGCTACGTCGGCGAGTTCACGTTCGGGCTCAGCGCCGCGAGCGGCAGCGGGTCGAGCACGTCGACATCGACGTCCACATCTACATCCTCCTCGTCGTCGACGTCTTCCGACACGGCCGTCGGCGCCGCGCTCGCGAGCGCGTCCTGTACGCGCACTGCGCTCGGCGTGCGCTCCGTGGCCGCAAAGCTCCGGACGACGGAGCAGCTCGCACTCGATGTACGCCTCCGGCGCGGGAGTCGCACGCTCGCCCAGCGCAAGGTCGCGGCGCTCGGCTCGGGCACGAGAACCGTCCGCCTGCCGCTCTCCAAGACGGTGCGCAGCGGCCGCGCGACACTGCAGATCGTCGCGAGCGACAGCGCCGGAAACCGCAAGGTGCTGAGCAAGATCATCAACGTGCCGACGAAGACGGGCTAAGAACTGGTTTCAAAGTCGCGTTCGTGGTCGGAGGGCTCGAAGCGAGCGGGAGTGGATCCCGGCTCGAAGATCCGGCTGGAAGCCATTCGAGAGCAGCGCGCAGACGGACTCCGACCGATCTGGCACTCATGATTCTCATGCATGCGAGCAACCGGACGCCTCTGCGCGCTGCTTTGCGCCTTGCTCGCCTTGCTGCCGACGTCCCTCGCGCAGGCCAAGATCACGCCGCTGCCCAAGCCGGCAGGTCTCGCGGCGAAGCCGGCAGCGGTTCGCGGGACATCGCTGATCGCGCCAGTCTCGCGACCGGCGACGCCGACGACGGTCGCGCCGGTTCGCCATCAGGTCGCGAGCCCGCGCACGACGACGGTGCGCAGGACGACCCGCACATCGCGCCACGGCTTCGTCCCGGCGGCGAGTCGCGGGGGCCGTGAACGGGCCTGGCGGGCTCTAACCTCGGGCGGGCGCGCGGCGCCACCTCTCGCGGGTCTCGCGCCGACGCCGCTCGGGCTCGTCGGAGCCGGTGAAGCACTGCCCGCCGACGCCTACGCCTGGCCGCCCTGGAAGGTCGCGGTGCTCACGCTGCTGGCGGTCGCCGAGGGGTTCGTGCTCGTCCGCCTCGCGCGCCACGGCCGCTTCGCGCGCGCGAGCGAGCGCATCTAGCGGCCTTCCCAGCTTCTTCACCACTGCGGCGGGACGGCTCGGTTAGCGTGCGCCGCGACTGGTGACGGACACCGCCCCCGAGGAAGCCCGCCCGACCACCGTGTCGCTCGCGACCGTGGCTCGCGAGTGGACGCGCATCGGCCTGATCGGCTTCGGCGGGCCGCCGGCGCACATCGTGCTGCTGCGCCGCCTGATGGTCGAGCGCAACCGCTGGATGGACGCACACGAGTTCGAAGACGCCAACGCCGCCTGCGGCCTGCTGCCGGGTCCCAGCTCGACGCAGCTCGCGATCTTCTCCGCGTACCGCGTGGGCGGCCCGCTCGGCGCGATCGTCGGCGGGCTTGGATTCGTCGTCCCCGCGGTCACACTCGTCCTGCTGCTGTCGATCGTCTTCTTCGGCAGCGCGCCGCCGCTCTGGATTCGCGGGGCGGGCGCCGGAGCGGGCGCAGCCGTCGCCGCGGTGGCCGCGGACGCCGCGCGCTCGCTGTTGATTCCGAGCTACGAACGCGTATGCGCGGATCGCGGACGCCTCGCGCGCTGGGCCGTCTACCTCGCCGTGGCCGCTGCCGGGGCGGCTGTCCTCGGTCCGTTCCTCGTGCTCGTGCTGCTCGGATGCGGCGCGGCCGAGCTCCTGGTCCGGCGACGGCCTGCGATTGCCCCGGGGATGCACTGGGGTGCGCTGGCGGCGCTTGCTCCGCGTGCCGTCTCGGTCGGCGGCCTGGGTGCGCTCAGCTGGACCGCCTTCAAGGTCGGCGCGCTCTCCTACGGCGGCGGCTTCGTGATCATCCCGCTGATGCAGAGCGACGCGGTGCATACCTACCACTGGATGACGAACGCGGAGTTCCTCAACGCAGTGGCGCTGGGCCAGGTCACCCCGGGCCCTGTCGTCGCGACGATCGCGGCAGTGGGCTACGCGGCCCACGGGATCGGAGGCGGACTGCTGGCGGCCGCCGTCGCGTTCACGCCCTCGTTCTCGTTCATCCTGCTGGGCGGCCAGCGCTTCCGGCGCCTGCGCGAGAGCGCGAACGCGCGCGCCTTCCTCGACGGCGCAGGCCCGGCCGCTATCGGCGCGATCCTCGGCGCCGCGATCACGCTGACCGGCGCGCTGCGGGAGACATGGCAGCTCGGCGTGCTGGCCGCCGCGGCCGTCGCGCTGCTCGCCCTGCGGCGAAGCGCCGTCGAGACCCTGCTCGCGGCGGGAGCGATCGGCGTGGTGCTCGCTCTCGCCGGGGCTCCGATGCCCTAAGACGGCAGACCGCAGGCGATTCGAGACCCCGAACGCCGCGATCATTCTGCTAATACGTCTAAGAACTGGCCGCGAGTTTCGCGAGCGCCGGCGCGCGGCACGTTTCTCCCAAGCCGTCGCACACGAGACGGGGAAAACCGGGAGGAACAACCATGCAAGCGAGCCTGCAAGGTAGGCGGATCGCATTTCTCGCGACCGACGGTGTCGAGCAGAGGGAGCTCACCGAGCCGTGGAAGGCCCTGCGCGAAGCCGGAGCGGAGACGGACCTCATCTCGCTCGAATCCGGTCGCATTCAGGGCTTCGAGCATCAGACCGAGGCCGCGTCGTTCGCGGTCGACCGGACCATCGACGAGGCCGACCCATCCGAGTACGACGGCCTGGTCGTGCCCGGCGGCGTCGCAAATCCCGACCGCCTGCGCAAGGATGAGCGCGCCGTGCGGTTCGTCGCCGAGTTCGTGGCGTCCGACAAGCCTTACGCGCGGCGATGAGCGACGTCCTCGACCACGTCGCGATTCGCGTCTCGGATCTCGCCCGCAGCCGCGAGTTCTACGAGGCCGCCCTCGCCGCGCTCGAATTCCGCGTGCTCTACGAAACGGGTGCCGAGCGCGGGCGCGGCGTCGCATTCGGGCGGGTCGGCGCGGACGACTTCGCGATCCACGAGCCGATCGCGATCCCTGGCCGCGACACGATCACCCGCGGGGCGCATCTCGCGTTTCGCGCCGACGACGCGCGATCAGTCATGGCATTCCATGCGGCGGCGGTCGCGCACGGCGGCCGCAGCATCGGCGAGCCGGGCCCGCGACCTGAGTACAGCGAGGGCTATTTCGGCGCCTTCGTACTCGATCCCGACGGCAACAACGTGGAGGCCGTCTGGCATGCGCCTGGCCCTCTCGAGCCTGACGTCTGATCAGGCCGGTTCGGCCGGGGTGCCGGCAGGCGCCGTCGCGAGCCGGCGGGCGCCGCTCAGCGAGAGGCCCTCGCGCGCCAGGAACACGAGCCCGAGGCCGACTCCGAGCAGACCTTCGACCAGCTGGAGGCCGACGCTGAAGGCAACCGCGCTGGCTGTCGATACGGCGTAGGCGTTCACCAGCGGGGCGGTCACGCCGAGCTGGAAGATGCCCAGGTTCCCGGGCCAGAAGGGGAACAGCTGCACGATCGTCGAGGAGACGAACACGAGACCGGCGCCGGCAAGGCCGACGTGGATGCCGAAGGCCTCCAGCGCGGCCCAGATGCCGGCGATCTGCGCGGCCCAAGAGAACGTCGCCGCTGCCATGGCCAGCGCCGTCGCGCGCGGCCGGGAGAAGAGCGCCTGGCCGGACGAGAGGCCCGAGATCACATGGGCGAGCCGGCCCCTCGCGCTGCGCAGCACGATCAACAGGGCGGCGACCACGGCCGCCAGCACCAGCACGAAGACGATCAGGAGCTGCCAGATCATGTGCGGCAGATGCATGACTGGCGCAAGCGCGACCACCGCGAGGGCCAGCGCGACGCCGAGGACGAGCTGCTCGGCAAGCGCGGTGCCGGCGATCGTCGAAGCAGGGATGCTCTCCCCGGCCAGACGCCTGCGACGGGCGAGCACCGCGACGCGCGCGAGCTCGCCGACACGGGCGAACAGGACCGAGTTGAGCAGGAAACCGATGAAGAGTGCCGGCACGACGTGGCCGTAGCGCACCGGGCGGTGGCCGGGGAGCGCGTCGAGCGCCGCCTTCCAGACGATCGCCTTGCCGGCGACCGAGGCCAGGTTGAGCAGGAGCGAGGCGATGATCCAGCCCCACACCACATCGGCCTGGGCCAGCGAGGAGAGGTCGACGCGCCGTGCCAGCAGCAGGGAGATCGCCGCCAGCGCTCCTGCCCCGAGGGCGACGCGCAGGGCCTGCGAGTGCGCCAGGTCGGCGACGCGGCGGACGGGCGGGAGAGGGCTGACGGGTACGGCGGACATCTCGGTTCGTAGCGTGCACCGCGGCAACCGGCCGGAACGTGCGGGACGCCTGTGTCCGTTGGTGCGGCCAGCCGTACCTTCGATCAGCGCTCGTCAGCGGATCGGTCCGAGGCGGCGTCGGCGGGGGGTCCGCCGATGAGTCAGCGCGGGCGTTTTCCGGAGTCTCGGCCACCCGCCGAGGTCCCGCAGTTCGGCGAACCGGCGTCTCGCGGCACGGCTAGCCGAACTCGCGCAAGCGCGGCAGAAGCTCCGCGGCCGCCTCGGCATGCGCGCGCGCCTGCCCGGGCGAGACGATCACGATCACGTCGCGCACGTTGCGCTCGACGAACGCCGCGGCGCTCCGCAGAAGTGCGGCGTCGTCACCGGCATAGCGCACCTGGACGGAGCGCCGGATCTCGCCCGGATCGCGGCCGACGTCGGCGCAGTGGGCGTCGAGGATTCCCGCGAGGCGCGCGACCTCATCGGGCTCCCCGCCCGGCGCGTTCCAGACGTCGGCGTGTTGCGCGATCACGCGCAGTGTCTTGCGCTCGCCGCGACCGCCGATCCACAGCGGCGGATGCGGACGCTGCACCGGCTTCGGGTTCGCGATCGCATCGCGCAAGGTGTAGCGCGCCCCCTCGAACGTCGTGCGCTCCTGGCTGAAGAGCAGCTTCATCACCTGGCAGGCCTCGTCCAGCCATTCGACGCGGCGACCCGCTGTGCCGAAGTCGAGCCCGAGCATCTCGTGCTCGTTCTCGGCCCAGGCTGCTCCGATGCCGAGCTCGAGGCGACCGCCGGAGAGGTGATCAACCGTCACCGCCATCTTGGCCAGCACCGCCGGATGGCGGTAGGTGTTTCCGGTGACCATGCAGCCGATCCGCACGCGGCTCGTCGCCTCGGCCATCGCGCCGAGCATCGTCCAGCCCTCGAGCACGTCGTCCTCCGGGTTGCCCGAGATCGCCGCGAAGTGGTCGAAGTTCCAGAGATGGTCGAAGCCCGACTGGTCGGCCACCTGCCAGATGGCGCGCAACTCTGCGGGATTCGTGTTCTGGGGCGAGAGCTTGAGTCCGATGCGTACGGGGTGCATGGAGCGAGCCTAGCGCTCGCCGCCGTCGGCGAGCTCCGGGCCGCGCAGCGCATCCCCCGAGCAGGGAGGAAGTCCTCACCGGCGGGAACAGACGTGCCGATAGGCACAAGATGGAGCACGCCAGACGCACCTCCGGCGGGGAGCCGCGAGCCGCTGAGGCCATGCCGATGGCCGGCTCGGGCGCGCACGTCGACCTCGAGCGCTTCCTGAGCGTGCTCGAGGGCGTGCGGACGGTTCCCTTCTCGGGCGAGTTCAGCCCGGACGGCAGCTTCCACGCGCCCTACACCGGCCCCGGGATCCATCTGCTGCTCGGCGGCGACCTGCCGGACGGGATCGACGGCGGCGAGTTCTGGGCGACTCGCGTGCTGACGGCGGATCGCGCCCTCTACGACGAGGGCATGGCCCTGCAGCGCCACGGCGAGTTCTGCCACATGGACTACCGCATCGAGGCGCTCGACGGGCGGGTGCTGTCGATCCGCGAGTGCTCGCGCGGGACGACCCAGGCCGATGGCAGCGTGCGCGTCGACGGCATCGTCACCGACGTGAGCGAGCAGCGCGCCCGCGAACAAGCCGCGAGCGAGCTCGAGGGCCAGCTCAGCGCGGCGCGCGGACGGCTCGATTCCGTGCTGTCGGCGATCGACGAGTACCTCTACGCGTGGCGCCACCCCGTGCACGGCCCCAGCGTCGTCGACTTCGAATCGATGTCGCTGGCGACGTTCCTCGATCGCCCTGTGAGCGCCGGGAATGCCGAACAGGAATGGATGGAAGCCGTCCATCCCGACGATCGCGCGTTCGTCGCCGAGGACGTGCTCGCCGCGCAGAAGGCGGGTCTGCCGGGAAGCGTCGAGTACCGCGTCCGCGACGGCAACGGTCGTACCCGCTGGCTGCTCGATCGCTGGCGTTGCCGGCGCGAGCCGGGCGGAGTCATCGCCGAGGGCATCGTGTCCGACATCACCACCCGCAAGCAGGCCCAGGACGGGATGGCGGCCGCCCTCGCCAGCAAGCAGGTCGCCTACGTCGCCCTCGAGGAAGCGCGGCGCTCGGCCGAGCGCGCGTCGAACACCGATCCGCTGACCGGGCTCGCCAACCGGCGGAGCTTCCAGAAATCGCTGGACAGGGCCACCGCCACAGCGGCCTCCGAGCCGTTCGGCCTGCTCCTGCTCGACGTCGACCACTTCAAGCGCACGAACGACACCCACGGCCACCAGGCCGGCGACGACGTGCTCGTCGCGGTGGTGGCGTGCATGCGGACGACGCTGCCCGAGAGTGCCGTCGTGGGGCGCTGGGGCGGCGAGGAGTTCACCGTTCTCGTGCCTGGCGTGCAGAGCCACGACGCCCTGCGATCGGTTGCCGAGGGCATCCGCCTGGCGGTGCGCGACGAGCGCCTCGCGACGCGGCGCGGCGCACTGGCCATCACGATCTCATGCGGCGGGGTGCTCTCCTGCGGCGGGCGGGACAGCGAGGAACTCGTGCACGCCGCCGACGCCGCGATGTACCGCGCCAAGCAATCGGGCCGCGACCGCACGCTGCTGGCCGGCGACGACGGCACGGAAGCGCTGAGCGACGAGCCCGAACTGCTCCTGATCGCGCAGAGCTTCGCGCACACGGCGAGCATTCGCGAGGGCATGCCGGAGCTGCACTGCGCGCAGGTCGCCGAGCTCGCCGGGCGCATCGCGACTCGTCTCGGCCTCCCCGCCGCGACGGTGCTGCGCTGCAGGCTCGCCGGCTGGCTGCACGACGTCGGCAAGATCGCGATCCCCGACCGCGTGCTCGGGAAGCCGGGATCGCTGACCGTCGCCGAGTGGCGTGTAATGGTGACGCATGCCGCGTTCGGAGCCGATCTCGTCGCGCGCACGCCTGGCATCGCAGAGAGCGCGAGCGCGGTGCGCCATCACCACGAGCGCTGGGACGGCGAGGGCTATCCCGACAGGCTCCTCGGGCGCGACATCCCGGTGGAAGCGCGGGTCGTGGCCGCCGCCGACACGTGGAACGCGATGACGCACGATCGCGTCTACCGGCGCGCGCTCGGATTCGACTCCGCCTGCGCCGAGGTGCTCGCCATCGCCGGCTCGCAGCTCGACCCGGCGGTTGCCGACGCGCTGCTCGCGGTCGTCCGGGAGGAGCGCATGGTCGCCCTGCCGGCGAGCGAGATCGCCGCGTAGGGCTCGAAGCCGGCTACGGCGAAGTCAACGCGGTGACGCGCAGCGCGATGATGCGCGCGTCGCTGGCGACCACGCCGCTGTCGTCGGCCGCGCAGGTGAGCGTGGCCGCGCCGGGCGTGGCGAACGTGTGCGTCGCGATCAACGCCACCGGGTCGTCCGAGCTCGACGAGAGGTCCGCGTCGGCCTGATCGCCGTCGCTGCCCGCCTTGAGCAAGCAGGTCACACCGGGCGTGCTGGTGTCGAGAGTGGCGTGCAGGCTGGCCTTGGCCACGAGTGCATACGAACCGGCCTTCAGCTGGAGCGTGACCACGCCGGTCTGGGCAGTGCCCACACTGACCGCCGATCCCGCCGTCGCGACGAGTGCCGATGCCCCAGCGCCGTCGGTCCCGTCCGAGCCGGCGGGGCCCGCCGGGCCACGCGGGCCGCGCATCGAGGCCGGGAAGATCGAGGCCGGCAGCTTGCCCGACGCCGGCAGCGCGATCAGTTTGCCCTTGTGCGGAGTGCGCGAGGCGCTGATGCCGTCGACCGACCCGGCGTTGCGGGCATAGAGCGCGCGCTTGACCCAGCCATTCGCAGCCTGACCGATGGGGGCGGCTGCGAGCACCAGCGCGATCGTGGCGATGACGGTGGCGGGAGCGGGTCGTCGCATGCCTCCCGGCACACTAGCGCTGCCGTCCGGCGATGGCTCAAACGTTCAGATGACGAGCCGCGGGCCACTGCAGGTCGACCCGTGGCGCTGCCAGCTCCAGCGCACGCGGCCGAGCACCTCGCTGCGCTCCGCTCGGCTGGCGACGGCGAATCCGAGCACCTGCGTGGCGGCGGCGATCATCGGACGGTTGCGCTCCAGCACGATCGTCGCCTGGCGCGCGAAGCCGAGGTCGCGCGCGTACGAGAGCGACGCGCCGAGCAGCCCGAGGCCGATGCCACGGCCGCGCGACTCGCGGCGCTCGTAGGGGTTGAGCCCGAAGCAGGTGCCGGGCGATGTGGCCACGTCTTCAGCCCCGTCCGGACCGAGCAGCTCGTAGGCGACGATGCGGCCGCCCTCCCAGGCGGCGAGGCAGACGACTCCGGCGTTCATTCGCCGCCGCAGGTGCGCGCGCATGCGCGCCGCCTGCGTCGCCGTCCAGATGCCGGCTAGCGGCTCGTCCGAGGCTCCGTCGTAGGGCGCGACGGTGACGTCCGGAGGCAGCCGGAAGTCCGGCAGCTCGCCCGCCAGGTCACGGGCCAGGACGACGCACGGCTGACGGGCCCGCGCCCAGTGGGCCAGGATGACCGCGCGATGCAGCGCACCGGCGGCGGCGCGACCCGCCGCGCCACGCGCCTCGAGCTGCACGAAGAGCAGCTCGACACGCGGGACGAGAACCTCCTCTGCGCTGTCCGCGCGCAGCTGCACGCTCGCGACCATGCTCCCACCTTAGAACGAGTTCAAGCGCGATTCAGAACTGGTTTCAAAAGTCGCGTTCGTGGTCGGGGGGCTCGAAGCGAGCGGGAGCGAAGCCCCTGGGCTCGCGCGGCTCTTTGCGCGGGCCAAGGGTCGCCGCAGGTCTGGTTGTCGGGCGACCCCAATCACCCCACCACCACTCACTGCGCCCGACAACCAGACCGCAGGCGATTCGAG
>JALYLC010000771.1 GCA_030774435.1 Actinomycetota bacterium | reverse complement strand
AGCTACGAGCGGCGGCCCGTGCCGTGCGCTCGCCGCGCCACTTGGCGCCCGTGCTCGGCGCCTCGCTGGCCACCCTCGGCGTGGCGCGCGACGACGCGCTGCAGTTGCACCTGCACGCGACTGCCCGCGGAGTCGTCTCGGCCGCCGTGCGCCTGGGGATCGCCGGCCCCGGGGAGGCGCAGCGGCTCCAGGCCGCGTCGGCCGCGACCCAGCGCGCCGTGCTGGCCGAATGCGCCGACCTCGATCCAGCCGAGCAGTGCCAGACGGCGCCGCTCGTCGACCTGCTCGGAGCCGGGCACGACCGGCTCTACTGCCGCCTCTTCACGTCTTGAACGGAGGATCTGTGTCGCACGACCACGCTCATGACCACGGACACGATCACGACTCGTGGGAGCACGCCGGCCGCTTCGGCGAGCGCGACGAGCCACTCCGGCGCGACTTCGCGGAACGCCCGTTCACCGTCGGCATCGGCGGCCCCGTCGGCAGCGGCAAGACGGCTCTCCTGCTCGCGCTCTGCCGCCGGCTGCGCGACGAGCATCGTCTGGGCGTCGTCACGAACGACATCTTCACGCGCGAGGACGCGGAATTCCTGATCCGCCACGAGGCCCTGCCCGCCGGCCATATCCGCGCGGTCGAGACGGGCGGCTGCCCGCACGCGGCCATCCGCGAGGACGTGAGCCATAACCTGCTGGCGCTGGAGTCGCTCGTGGAGGAGGTGGGCGCCGAGTTGCTGTTCGTGGAGTCGGGCGGCGACAACCTGGCGGCCCAGTACAGCCGCGAGCTGGCCGACTTCACGATCTACGTGATCGACGTGGCCGGCGGCGACAAGGTGCCCCGCAAGGGCGGCCCCGGTATCACACAGTCCGACCTGCTCGTGATCAACAAGACCGACCTCGCCCCGCACGTGGGCGCCGACCTCGGCGTGATGGCGCGCGACGCCGCTGCGATGCGGGGCGGGGGGCCGACGGTCTTCGCGCAGGTCGTGAACGACGTCGGCGTCCGGGAGATCGTGTCGACCTTACTGGGCGCGTGGCGCTCGCCCCTTGCGGCGACGAACTAGTATCGGCGTATGTTGGTCGCCAACCCGCGCCGCTTCTTCGCGCGGGCGGCCTGAGGCGCTTCCGCCGCTGTGGAGGGCTTTCGCACCTGGTCGGTCGGCCTGGACGGCGGCGTCGTGACAGCGTCGCTGCCGGAGCCGCTGCGCTTTCCGAGCGGCCCGCTGCCCGAGTGGATGGGCAGATGCGCCAGTGCTATCCGGGACGCGCTACGCGAGCTTCCGATCGCGGACGGCACGCTGCTCGAGGCCACGCTCGCCGGCGCGCCGCCCGGCGTTGCCGACCTCGGGGACGCGCTGCTCTACAACGTCCGCATCCCGGAGGCTCAGGTGCACGGCGGGGTCCGCTTGCGCCGGGCCGCCACCGCGGGACCGGGTGTCATCCAGAGCTATCGGCGAGTACCCGTGGCGGCGGCTGCGGAGGACGAGGACGAGGCGATGCTCGCCGCCCTGCAGGTACCCCTGAAGGGCGTCTTCGAGCTCGACACGGCGCGACTCGTCTGGCTCGCCGTTCGTCGCGTCGTGGTCGGTGCGCTCCCCGCGGGCAGCGCCAGGCCTCCGGGCGGGATCGAGTTGCGCGCCCGCCTCGTGGCCGAGTCAGAGCGGGAGCCCGTCACCACCGAGCTGATCGAGAGGCTCCTCGACGGGATCCGCGCGTCACTGCAGGTCTACGCCGGTGCCGATCTCGAGGCCACCGCGCGACGCCTGGCAGCTGAGCTCAAGGCCGACCCCGCCGAGATGAGCACCCTGCTGAGCTCACCACGCGGAGCAGTGCTCGCTGACGGCGAGCACTTCGCTGCCGTGGAGGTCATCGTCACAGCAGGCGCCCGAGCGCACCTCGACGTCGAGCTGCAAACCGTCACGCCGGATGCATAAATCGGGGTCAGACCCCTTTATATGCACGGTGCATTCGTTGTGGTCAGACCCTGCGTTGTGCGATCAGCCCTCGTAGACGCAGCCCGACGTGCAGGTCTCGCGCACCACGACCTTGCAGAGGCCGGGCACAGCGGGGGAGACTCGCTCCCAGATCCAGCGGGCGAGGTTCTCGCTGGTCGGGTTCTCGAGGCCTTCGACGTCGTTCAGGTAGTGGTGGTCGAGTTGCGCGTAGTACGGCTTGAAGGCGGCTTCGACGTCGGCGAAGTCCATCAACCAGCCGAGTTGCTCGTCCACCTCCCCGCGCACGTGGATCGCAACCTGGAAGGAGTGCCCGTGGAGCCGCGCGCATTTGTGATCGGGCGCGACCATCGGCAGCCGGTGCGCGGCCTCGAACGTGAACTCCTTGAAGATCTCCATCGCTAGCGGAGGCCGACGATCTTGTGCGTCTGCAGGCTGAGCCGCCACTGCGGATGCTCCAGGCAATAGGCGACGGTGCTGGCGGTGTTGGCCTCGGCGTTCGGGCCGTCCATCGGCTGCAGGAAGAAGTGCTCGAAGTCGGCATCGGCGAAGCGCTCCGGCGGCGCGTCCGGTTGCGGGTAGACGAGCTTGAGCTCGTTGCCGCGCAGCAGCACCGTCGTCGATCCCGCCTTGGGGCTGACGCAGATCCAGTCGATGCCCTCGGGCGGCTCGAGCGTCCCGTTGGTCTCGACCGCGATCTCGAAACCGGCCCCGTGGAAGGCGGCGACGAGCTCGGTGTCCATCTGTAGCAGCGGCTCGCCACCCGTGCAGACGACGAGCCGCCGGCCGCGCCCGTTGGCACCCGGCCACTTGGCCGCGACGGCCGCCGCCAGCTCGGAGGCGGTCCGGAACTTGCCGCCGCCGTCGCCGTCGGTGCCGACGAACTCGGTATCGCAGAACGTGCACACGGCTGTGGCGCGGTCCTTCTCGTGACCCGTCCAGAGGTTGCAGCCCGCGAAGCGGCAGAAGACCGCGGGGCGGCCTGCGTTGGCTCCCTCGCCCTGCAGGGTGTAGAAGATCTCCTTGACGGCGTAGGTCACGGCGTCACGACCGCATCCGGCTGGTACGCCGCGGGATCCGGCACGCCGACCGCGGCGAACCCCCGCAGCCGCAGCCGGCAGGCATCGCACGCTCCGCAGGCGCGGCCGTCGGCGTCGGGGTCGTAGCAGCTCTGTGTGGCGGAGTAGTCGACGCCGAGCTCGAGTCCGCGCCGGATGATTCCTTCCTTCGTGAGCTGCATCAGCGGCGCATGGATCTGCAGTCGCTGCGTGCCTTCCACGCCGGTCTTGGTCGCCAGATTGGCCATGCGCTCGAAGGCCTCGATGTACTCGGGACGGCAGTCCGGGTACCCGCTGTAGTCGAGCGCGTTGACGCCGACGAAGATGTCGCTCGCGCCCAGCGTCTCGGCCCAGGCCAGCGCAAAGGACAGGAAGATCGTGTTGCGCGCCGGCACGTACGTGATCGGGATGCCCGCGCCCATGTCCTCGTCGGAGCGCCCCTTGGGCACGTCGATGTCGGCCGTCAGAGCCGAGCCGCCGAACACGCGCAGGTCGATCTCCGCGACGACATGCCCGGCGACGCCCGCCGCCCCGGCGATCCGCCGTGCGGCGTCCAGTTCGGCGACATGGCGCTGGCCGTACTGGAAGCTGAGCGCGTAGGGGACGTAGCCCTCGCTCTTCGCGATCGCGAGGACCGTGGTCGAATCGAGCCCGCCGCTCAGCAGGACGACTGCGTTTTTGCCGTTCATCGCCCGTCAGAGTACGACGAGGAGGCAGTCAGTCGTGGCCGACCGGCGCGCGTGAGTCGGACCAGATGTCGTTGCAGCTCTCGCAGACTTCGGGCGGGATCAGGCCGGTGCGCATGAGGAACGCGAAGATCTTGCAGCCGACGCAGAATGCGAAGACCGACTCGAGCGTCGCAGCCACGATCACGAGCGCGAGCAGCACGTCGACAGCCGTGTGCGCGTCGAAGGCCAGTGCGAGCACGGCGGCGGCCACCGTCAGCACCGCGCCGATTCCCTGCGCGAAGCGCTTGGGCGGCCCCGCGACCCAGCGCGGCGGGACGCCCAGGCGTGGCGTGATGACGCGCGTGACGAGCTGCCCGAGCGGGCTCAGCGTCGACCCCGCCAGCACGCGCGCCACGAATCCGCAGGCAATCGCGGCGACGAGCCAGCTCTGGCCCGAGACGATGGCCGCCGCTGCCAGGAGCACGACCCCGCCGGCCACGAGCCGCGCCGAGACCTCGTTGACCGGATTCGGGAACGAGAAGAGCGCCGTGACGCGGCGGGGCTGCGGAACTGCGGACATAAAGTCCACCATAACAGTTGAGTTAGACCACGACCGGCGCGGCGGCGCTGGAAAGGCGCTGGAGCTCCCCGTCGTCGAGCACGAGGCCGGCGAACGGAAGGAGGTCGGCGAGCTGCTCGGGGGTGCGGGCGCTTGCGATGGGCGCGGCCACGGCCGTCTGGGCGGCCAGCCAGGCGAGTGCGACGGCGGCGACCGTCGTGCCGTGACTCGCAGCGACCTCGTCCAGCGCGGCCAGAACGGCAACGCCCCGATCGTCCAGGTAGGCACGCGCGCCGCCGACCCGCGGAGAGCCCGTATCCGCACCGCCGATGCGGTACTTGCCCGTGAGGAAGCCGCTCGCCAGCGCGAAGTACGGCACGCAGCTGAGGCCCTCGCGCGCGCACAGATCGGCGAGCTCGCCCTCGTAATCGCCGCGATGCACGAGGTTGTAGTGCGGCTGCACCGCGACGTAGGAGGGCAGGCCGTTGGCCCGCGCCACCGCGAGCGCCTCGGCCAGCCGCGGCGCGCCGTAGTTGGAGGCCGCGATGTGCCGCACCTTGCCTTCGTCGATGAGCTGCCCGAAGGCTGCGAGCGTGTCCTCGAGCGGCGTATCCTCGTCGTCCAGGTGCGCGTAGTAGAGATCGATGCGGTCGGTGCCGAGTCGCGTGAGCGAGCCTTCGGCGGCCCGCCTGATGGTCGCCGGCGCCAGGCCCGCGAGACCTGGCATCTTGCCGACCTTGGTCGCGATCACGAGATCGTCTCGATTGCCCCGTGAGGCCATCCAGCGCCCGATCATCGTCTCGGATTCGCCCCCGCTGTTGCCGCCGACCCAGGCCGAATACGAGTCCGCCGAATCGATGAAGTTGCCGCCCGCGGCCGCGTAGGCGTCGAGCACCGCGAACGCCGAGGGCTCGTCGACCGTCCATCCGAAGATGTTGCTGCCCAGGCAGAGCGGGAAGACCGCGACCTGCGTGCTCCCGATCGTGCGCATCAACCGGCGACCTCCGCGGTCGTCGCGGGCGTCGCGGTCGCGGCCTCACCGTCGTGCGCCCCGCCAGGCTGCTGCGCGGTGCGCAGGAGCGAGACGCCGATCGCGACCGCCGAGACGGCGAAGATCGCTCCGACCACGAAGGCGGCGTGGTAGCCGCCCGTCAGCGCGGCGAGGTGGCCGTCGCCATCGGCGGTCAAGGTGTCGGTGCGCGAGGCGGCGAGGCTGGCGAGAACCGCCAGGCCGAGCGCGCCGCCCATCAAGAACGCGGTGTTGACGAGCCCCGACGCGAGACCGGCTTCCTCCGGCGCCACATCGCTCATGGCTGCGAGCAGGACGGGGTTGAAGGCAATGCCCGCGCCGAAGCCGAGCAGCAGCATGGCCGGCAGCACGTCCACCACGAAGCTGCCGTCCACGGGTGCGCGCGCGAACAGGGCGAGCCCTGATCCCGCGATCAGCAGCCCGGCCGCGAGCGGTGGCTTGATGCCGAAGCGCATCACGAGCTTGGCCGAGACCCCGACCGAGAGGATGCCCATGATCACGTTGGCCGGCAGGAACGCGAGACCCACCTGAAGCGGGCTGTAGCCGAGCACGAGCTGGAGGTAGAGCGCGGACAGGAAGAACCAGGCGAACATGGACGCGGCCCAGAGCACGCCGACGACGTTCGCGGTCGCGACGTTGCGCAGGCGCAGCACGCGGAGCGGCATCAGCGGCGAGCTGACGCGCGACTCGATGAACAGGAAGACCGCGAGCAGGGCCACTGCCGCGGCCAGGAGCCCGAGCGTCTCCGCCGATCCCCAGCCGTTCTGATTGCCGTTGACGATCGCGTACACGGCCAGCATCAGCGAAGCGGTCACCGTCACCGCGCCGGCGACGTCGAGCCTGCCCGTGCCCGCCTCGCCCTGATGGCCCGGCAGCAACCTCAGCGACAGCAGCACCACGGCGACGCCGATCGGCAGGTTGACGAGGAAGATCCAGTGCCAGTCCAACGTGTCGGTCAGCACGCCGCCGAGCAGCACGCCGATGGAGCCGCCGCCCGAGGCGACGAAGCCGAAGATGCCCATCGCCTTGGCCCGGTCGGCGGGCTCGGTGAAGAGGTTCATCATGAGCGACAGCGAGACGGCCGACGCGACTGCACCGCCCAGGCCCTGCACCGCCCGCGCCCCGATCAGGAACTCCTGCGACGTGGCGAGCCCGCAGGCGAGCGAGGCGGCCGTGAACAGGGTGATGCCCGAGAGGAACAGCCGGCGATGGCCGTAGAGGTCGCCGAGCCGCCCGCCCAGCAGCAGGAAGCCGCCGAACGTCAGCAGGTAGGCATTCACGACCCAGGCCAGAGAGGTCGACGAGAAGCCGAGATCGTCCCTGATCGAGGGCAGCGCGACATTCACGATGGTCGTGTCGAGCACGATCATGAGGCTGCCGAGGCAGAGCACGATCAGCGCGTACCAGCGGGTGCGGTTGTCCAACGTCATCGCAGCAAATCCTTCCGAGTCGAACGGTTCGGAGGGTAGACCGGCCCTTCCTGGAGAACTCATCGGTCGGCCGTGAGATTCCCGGCGAGCTCAGATTCCGATGAGTTTTGCGTGCCCGGCCCGTCTGATGCGTAGATGACCGCGCAACGTCCGGATAGGCCGATCGTCTGCGATGTGAGCGCGCTCGCTCCGGACGCCGGCGCGATCGACGGGCTCGCCCGCCTGCAGCTGCTCGCCAGGCGGCAGGGCCTCGAGATCCGCTTCTCCAAGGTGCCCAGGGAGCTACAGGAGCTGCTCGGCCTGTGCGGCCTCGGCGATGTCCTAACCCTCGAGGTGGTCGGGCAGACCGAACAGCGGGAAGAGCGTGGCGGTGTCGAGGAAGAACGTCAGCTCGGCGATCCGCCCGCCTGAGAGCTCGAGCACCTGCAGGGCCCACGGCTCGTAGCCGGCGCCGGTCGGGCTCGGCTTGTACTGCCCGAACGCCGGGCAGCCGTTGGCCGCCACCGTCGGGATCACACGCGAGCCGGAGCATTCGATTCCGGGCCCGAACCACCAGGTGAAGATGTCGTCGCGGCCGCTCAGCCAGAGGTCGAACGGTGGCATCGACTGCGTCGCGTCCTCGCGGATCAGCGACGTCAGGGCGTCCATGTCGTAGCGCTCGAAGGCAGCGACGTAGCGCGCGAGCAGCTCGCGGTCGGCCTCGTCCAGCTGCGGCGCAGGATCCGAGGCGCTGACTTTGCCGGCCTCGAGCGTCGCGCGGGCGCGCTGCAACGCGCTGTTCACCGAGGCGACGCTCGTATCGAGCAACTCCGCGACCTCGGAGGCCTTCCAGCGCAGCACCTCGCACAGGATCAGCACTGCGCGCTGCCGCGCCGGCAGGTGCTGCAGCGCGGCCACGAACGCGAGGCGGATCGACTCGCGTGCGACGGCGACCTCGGCCGGGTCGCCCTCGGGCGCAACGAGGCCGTCCGGGATCGGCTGGATCCAGGTCGTCTCGGGCAGGACGTTGAGGTTTCCGATCACGGGCTCCATCGACGGCCCGAGATCCATTGGGCGCGCGCGGCGCTCCCGGCCGTTCAGCATGTCGAGGCACACGTTCGTGGCGATGCGGTAGAGCCACGAGCGCAGCGCAGCCCGGCCTTCGAAGCGGTCGTAGCTGCGCCACGCTCGGATGAACGTCTCCTGAACCGCGTCCTCGGCCTCGAATGGGGAGGCGAGCATGCGGTAGCAGTAGGCCGTGAGCTCGGAGCGGTGCCCCTCGAGGCGCCCCTCGAGCTCGTTGGCCGCGGGTCTCGCCGTGGACGAGGATTCCTGCACGGCGCTCATGCTACGGGCTCCCCGCTGCTGAGCAAAGCGATCGCGTCCTCAGGAGTCGCAGATCGACGAGCCGGTCTCGAGCAGCGACTTGAGATCGCTGAGGACGAAGGCCCAGCCGCCACCCTGGCCCGGGACCGATCCGTTGACCATCGTGGCGGCCAGCGGCGCGCCGTCCAGTTCGTGCGTGAGCGTGACCTTCTGGCCGCCGAAGTCGGCGTCCTCCATCTCCCACGTGAGGCGGCTGGCGGGCTCCGCGATCATCTCCTCGCCGAAGAGCGGATGCCAGGTCTGCACGAGCTTGTGCGGCGCGTCGGCCTCGATGACCTCGCCCTCGACCATGACCTCGGGCGTGCCCATCGCGACCATCTCCGCGCTCGCATACGCCCGGTAGGAGCCGCCGGCGCGGAGGTCGAAGTCGACGCGGCCGCGATAGCCGTAGCGATCGGTCTGATCCGGGTTCGTGATCGCGTCCCAGATCGCCTCGGGCGTCGCCTTGATGAATGCCTTATAGACCTGCGTGGTCTCGGTCATGGTCGGCACGGTGGGTCCTCCTGTCGGGTTGCCATTCGAGCCTTAGACGGAACCGCTCCCGAGAACTCATCGCTGCCGATGGAACTGCGCGTGCATCCCGGCCGAGCGTCATCCTGCGGGCATGGCTGCCGCCGGCATCGGACTCCGCCGCCTCGCCGGCCAGCGCATCGTCGCTTCCCGCCGCTGCGAGCAGCCCGCAGACGTGGTGCGATGGCTCGGCGCGCTGCAGGCACAGGACTACTACCAGTCGTTGTGGGCGATCGGATCGAGGCTGCGCTCGGGCACCGTCGAGGACGTCGAGCGGGCGATCGGGGAGCGGCGGATCCTGCGCACCTGGCTGATGCGCGGCACGATCCACTTCGCGCCGCCCGAGGACGTGCGCTGGCTGCTCGCGCTGTGCGCTCCGCGCCTCGCGGTCGCCGAAGCCCGCCGCTGCGAGCAACTCGGGCTCACCGCCGCCCAGTTCGCCCGCTGCGCCGAGCTGCTGTCCGCCGAGCTGTCGGGCGACCGGCGCCTGACCCGCCCCGAGGTGATGCGGTTGTTCGAGGATGCGGGCATCGAGACCACGGGGCAGCGTGGGTACCACATCCTCGCGCGCCTCGCCAGGGAGGCCCTGATCTGCCTCGGGCCGATGCAGGGCAAGCAGCAGACGTTCGTGCTGCTCGACGACTGGGCGCCCCGCGCCGAGTCGCGCGATCTCTCCCGCGAGGCGGCGCTCGCGCTTCTGGCCTCGCGCTTCGCCGGCGGCCGCGGGCCGGTGACCGACCAGGACTTCGCTCGCTGGGCCGGGATCCCCGTCACCGACGCCCGGCGCGGCCTGGGCGAGGCCGACGGCCTGGCCACGCGCTCCTTCGACGGCGTCGATCACTGGCTTGCCGCTGATGCCGGGCAGAGCCCGGCGCCGGCCGCCGGGCGCAGCAGGACGTATCTCCTGGCCGGGTTCGACGAGTACTTCCTCGGCTACAAGCACCGGGACGCCGTGCTCGCGCCCGAGCACGCCCAGAAGATCGCGCCGGGTGCCAACGGCGTGTTCCGGCCGATCATCGTCGCCGGCGGGCAGATCGTCGGGACCTGGGCGCGAGCGGTACGCGGGACGGAGCTCACGATCGCGCTGCGCCCGTTTGCCGCGGCGCCGAAGCTGGCCGAGCAGGTGAGGCCCGAGGCGGCTCGCTATCGCGACTTCCTCGGCCTGCCCGCCAGTGCCGATCCGATCCTGCGCGTGGAGGCGCCCTAGGATTTGCGCGGGATGATCACGACAGTCGCCCCGGCGCGGCAGCTGCTGCGCGCGAAGGATCTCGCCGACTCGCGTTACTTCGAGCCGCTCGACGTCGCCACGCTGGCGCGCGCGGCGCGGCTCTCGCCGGCGCATTTCAGCCGAGAATTCCGCCGCGTCTTCGGCGAGTCTCCGCACCAGTACCTGCTGACGCGCCGGCTTGAACGGGCAGCGGCGCTCCTGCGCAGCACCGACCGCTCGGTCGCGGACATCTGCATCACTGTCGGCCTCCGCAGCGTCGGCTCGTTCACGACGAGCTTCGGCCGGGCCTTCGGAAAGTCTCCGACGGAGTACCGCGCGGCCTATCCGCCGGCGGCCGATCGCGCGCGCATCCCGACCTGCATCCTGCTCGCCTACGCGCGTCCCGCATCCAGCGCGGCTCGAGAAGGCGACGCTGCGTCAGGTGCCCGTCCAGGTTCTCTTCAAGCTGGCCCTGCGGGACGAACTGATATCGGCTGACCGATGCCGAGCAGGTTCCCGTCGCAGTCCCGGAACCACGCACCGCGTTCTCCGATTCCCTTGCTCGGGTAGTTGCCTTCGATCGTCGCGATGCCGTCGATCGTCGTCATACCCGGGATATCGACCTCCTCGAAGACGACGCCTCGCCGCTTCAGCTCCGCCACTGCGTCTTCGACGTCGTCAACCTCGAACGCCATCTGCGTGCTCTTGCCGGACGCCGCGCCTGCAGACTCGAAGAGGGCGAATTCGCCTGACGCGCCGCGGTAGAGGAGGCCCCCCGGGCGCTCCTCGACCGGGTCGAGGCCGAGCTTCTCGGAATACCACGCGCGCGCCTGGTCAAGGTCGCTCACGGGGAGGCGCGTGGCGATCCGTGCAGCCTCGAGCATGACACTCTCCTCTCGTCGGTCATCGTCTCGTGCCCGCGCGGGTTCGCGTCAAACCTTGCCAGATCCTTGCCAGCCTCCTCTGATTCCGCTCAACCAAGCGCCGAGGATGGAACTCAGCACGTTTCGAGAAGACAGGAGCGCGGAGCCGGAATAGCGTGCCAGTCGACCCTTCGGCCTCTCAAGGAGACTGACATGCCGATGCAACTGACCCACGTCAACGTGTGGGTGCACGATCAGGACGAAGCGCTGGCCTTCTACACCCAGAAACTGGGCATGGAGCTGCGCGACGACATCACGCTGCCCGAGATGGGCGGCTTCCGCTGGCTCACCGTCGGGCCGGTCGGCCAGCCCGACATCGCGCTCACGCTCGTGCCCGTCCCGGGCCCGCCGGTGTTCGACGCCGAGACGTCCGAGCAGCTCAAGGCGCTGGTGGCCAAGGGCGCCGTCGGCGGCCTCTTCTTCCGCACCGACGACTGCCAGGCGACCTACGAGGAGCTCAAGAGCCGCGGCGTGGAGTTCTCGCAAGAGCCGACCGACCGGCCGTATGGCATTGACGCGGGATTCCGCGACGCTTCGGGCAACCAGATGCGCGTCGCGCAGATGAGCTGACGAGCTCTTCGCCAGGAAGGCCAAGAGGCACTCGCAGTGAGTGCCGCTTGGCCGCCCCGGCGGGCCCGCAGGCGAGGCTCCCGCGGCCGTATCTCGGTGGGTCGTGAACCACCCGTGCGGCGGACGCAGTCGGTCCCGGAACCGGCGATGATGGGCGCATGTGGAGCACGCACGACCAGCCGGTCGAGACTCTGCGCATGCGGATCGAGCTGCCCAGCGAGATCCCGCAGCCGACCTGGCCTGAGGGGAGCCATGTCCGCGGCTTCCACGCCTCGGACGCCGAGCGCCTCCACGCGCTGCTCCAGCACGGCTACCAGCGGGGCGGCGGCAGTGTCGAGGCTTTCGACGTCTGGCTTCCGGCGCTGACCGGCGACAGCGAATTCGACCCGCAGCTCTGCTTCCTGGTCGAGGTCGGCGACGATCTCGCCGCGGCTGCGATCTGCTGGACGAGCGCGTTCGTCAAGGACATCGTCGTGCGCGAGAGCTGGCGGCGCCGCGGCTTCGGCGAGAGCCTGCTCCAGCTCGCGTTCCGGACGTTCCAGGAGCGCGGAGCGATGCACGTCGAGCTGAAGGTGCAGGCGCAGAACGCGCCGGCGATCCGCCTCTACGAGCGCGTCGGCATGCGCACGGTCGCGCGCATCACGGAGCAGCCGGGCTCGTGAGCCGCCGCCGAGGCATGCTCATGTCTCTGGCGGTTCGGCAACCGCGAAATACAGGAAATCGGCAACGCCCAGGAGCTGCAACACCGCGCGGACGGGACGCGGCACTCGGCCTCTGCTCTCGTCATGCACCAGCTCGGGGCCGGTCAATTCGAAGCGGCGACCGCGGGTGAGCAACGTGGCGCGTCCGGCCAGGACGTTCCTGACCCAATCGGCCTCCGCTCCGTAGGTGAGGGCGATGACGAATCCGCTGCCGTCGCGGAAGACGTTGACAGGCGTACGGTACTCGCGCCCCGACCGGCGACCGCGGTGTACGACGACGCCGAAGCCCGGAAGCCATGGGGCGAGCGGCCCCGTCACACGGTTGGTCACGCGCCGGTTGAAATGCGCAATGCGACGGCCGAGGCGCGGGCTCATGCCGTCCCGCGCGATGATTTTCCCGGGCTCCCGCCGTCTTGCCTCATGACAGGTGAGCGTACCGCCAGGGCCGAAGAGGAAGGAAGGGAATGGTCAGGTTCCGCGGCACCCTCGAGCTGAACGGCAAGACCGCGACGGGCATTCGCGTTCCCAACGAGGTGGTCGCGGCTCTTGGCTCCAGTCAGCGGCCGGCGGTGCACGTCACGATCGCGGGCTACACCTATCGCAGCAGCGTCGCCTCGATGCGTGGCGTGTTCATGCTCCCGGTCAGCGCGGACGTGCGAGAGAACGCGGGCGTCGCGGCCGGCGACGAGCTCGAGATCGCGCTCGAGCTCGACACCGAGCCGCGCGTCGTGAGCGTGCCGCCCGACTTCGCGGAGGCACTCGATCACGACGCGCAGGCCCGGCGCTTCTTCGACGGCCTCAGGCCCTGCGCGAAGGCCGGACATAGCTTAGAACTGGTTTCAAAAGTGGCGGGGCGTTCGGAGGTCTCGAATCGCCTGCGGTCTGGTTGTCGGGCGCAATCGGTCGGCTGACGGATTGATGTGGTCGCCCGACAACCAGACCTGCGGCGACCCTGGGCCCGCGCAAAGAGCCGCGCGAGCCCAGGGGCTTCGCGGGTGCGGATCCCGGCTCTCGAAAAGGTTCCAACCGGATCTTCGAGCCGGGAT
>JALYLC010000770.1 GCA_030774435.1 Actinomycetota bacterium | reverse complement strand
TCGCTATATCGCGCTGGGCCCCGACCGCCCCTCGGGACTCGAAGCTGCGGTGCTGATCTTTGCCGTGAATTCCACGCAGATCCGCATGGCCTCCTCGACGGTCTCTCTGGAACGCATCCTCGAATTCGCCGCCGCGCTCGTCGAGGTCTAGAGCCGTCGCTGGATGCACCCGCCATTAAACTCATTGGCTGATTCGTCGCCTGCCGGGGACAGCGAGCGCAGCATCGTCCAAAAAGAAGCGCGTGCTACCAAATTGCTACCCGACGCACTGTCCAGAGCGTCCGAGACGTCCTCAATCGCGCACGCTATTTGGCTCAACGGAGCCGTTCGCGCTCGGCGCGCGGGCGCCAGGGCAGCCGTTAACCGGAGGGTCGAAGCGCTCCGCCCCAACAGCTCACACCAGCTCTGGTTCGAATGCGGTTGTGATCCGGGAGGTCGTGGCCGGGCTACCGCCATATGGCGAGTGATGATCCGCCGGGTGTGATCTTGCCGTTGGGCCATTGCAGTGGGCCGACGCTGTAGTTGAGGGAGTTGATGTGGCCGAATTGGAGGATGGTGTATCGGGCGCCGCGCCAGGCTGGGGTGTACAGGCCGCCGGCGGCGGGGCCGAGCAGGCTGATCGAGTCGAGCACGTGCCCGTCGGCGGCGATGAAGGTGAGGCGGGCGGGCTGGCTCGCTGGTGTCTGGGGGAGTTCGATGGTGAAAGCCTGGTGTGCGACGAGCACAGCGAAGGTGTGGCCGTTCTTGAGCTTGACGCGTGCGCCGGTGGCTCTGGTTGGCAGCGCGCCGAAGAGTTGGAGGCGGCCGGGTTGGCCTGGGGTGGCGAAGCGGATCGCCCAGGCGGCGATGACGTTGGCCGGTCCGGGAGGCCCGAAGCGTGGTGTGCCGGGGCAGGTGTTGACGCCGATCCCGTCGCTGCGGCGCAGGTTGATGCAGACGCCGCCGGTGGTGGCTTTCGCGACTCGCAGGGGCTGTCTGTCGAAGCGGGCGATCGTGATCCACGGCGTGGCGGGACGCACAGGTGGCTGCGAGAGCTGAAGTCGGGTGGTCGCGAGTGGCTTGCCGGCCGCGTCGAGGGCCTGGATGCGGCGGAGGTCGTGGCCGTAGCGTCGTTCGCGTGGCGGGATCGCGACGACCCAGGAGCCCTTGGGTGCGGGAATGACGCGTGAGGTGCCGTCCGCGAATACGAGACGGACGCGGATTGTGCCTCGGGGTCCGGTTCCGCCGAAGATCATGCTTGCGTGTGGGTCGTTTGGGATGCTGAAGAGGTCGGGCCCCATGTGGTTTGGCCGGAAGTGACCGCAGCCGACCGCGCTTGGGCGTTGGGTTCCGATTCGTACCTGGATGCAGGTGTCGCCGCTGTGGGTTCGGCCCGTCCAGAGCTGCAGGAGACGGCCATCTTCGGTGCGTGACTGCGCGGCCAGGCGGATCGTCGCGGGGTCGACTCCGTGGTGGAGGAGAACGCGCGCGAAAGTCGACTTCACGGGCGCGGGGGCGCTTGTGCCGAAGATCGATCCCACGCCGGGCGTGACTCCGAGCGCTTGCGCGACGCCGAGACCTGAGAGCACACAGGCGATCAAAGCGAGGCGGATCGTGCCTCGCGTTCGGCGCCGTCGAACCTGCCGCTGCAGCGCGCGCCAGTCGCCCGCTTCCGCGCGCACGAGCGCGCCTCGCAGCGCAGCCTCGAGCTCGCTGTCGGTAAAGCTGATCATCGTGGCGTCCCTTCGATTTCGAGCGCCTTGCTTAGTGGTCTGGCTCGGAAGTTCGGGCACGTATCAGGCGGCGAGTGACGCGGGGTCGGGGGTGTCGGTTTTGAGCAGCAGCTTGTGGAGGTCGTGGCGGGTGAATTTCCATTCGAACGGCTCGGCGATCTGCTCGTAGCGGCGGCTGAACGCGAGCAGGTGCGCTTGGAGCGTGTCGAGGTCGGCGAAGTCGTTGGGGGTGACGACCTTGCGTTGGATGACGGAGAAGTAGATCTCGGCCTGGTTGAGCCAGCTGGCGTGGATCGGGGTATGGACGACGGTCATGTTGGGCCAGGTGCCTGTGAGGCGGTCGATGCTGCGCTTGCCGCGGTGCGCGGAGCCGTTGTCGATGATCAGGAAGACGCGCTGGGCGCTGCGGTAGGGGTGCTGGCTCATGAACTGATCGACGAGCGCGTCGAAGGGCTTGATGCCGTGCTTGGGTGCGCAGCGGTCGAAGATCTTTGCGCGCCGCGCGTCCCATGCGGCCAGGTAGCAGAGCGCGCCTTTGCGCTGGTACTCGTGCTCGACCTTCTGCCCTTCGCCGGGCCGGGCTGGCAGCGTGGCGTGGATCCGCTCGCGTGTCTGGATGGAGGGTTTCTCGTCGGCGCAGATGACGTAGTCGCCGGGGTGCAGGCGCTCGCCCTCCCAGACGCCGGCGTAGAGGTCGAGGATCGGGCCGGCGCGCTCGGCGAAGCTGGGGTCGCGCGGGAAGATCCAGGAGCGGTGCTGCCAGGGCCGGATCGCGTCCTGGCTCAGCCAGCGCCAGACTGTCAGGCCGCTGATCTGCTCGACGATCCCGCGCGCGACCACCTCGCGGGCAAGCTCCGAGGCCGACCAGCGTGACAGCGGAACGCCCTGCTCGACTGGGAGCGAGCAGGCCATCGCGATGACCTCAGCCCGCACCTGAGGGGGGAAAAGTCGGGGGCCGGCCCCGCCGCGGGAGGTCCTCGAGGCCAGCCAGGCGCCGCTCGAAGAACCGCTTGCGCCACTGCGAGACGACCTCACGGCGGCAGTGCAGGCGCGCGGCGATCTGGTCGTTGCGCAACCCGTCGGCTGCCAGCAGCACCATCTGTGCGCGCACTACCTGCCAGTACGGCAACGTATACGAGCGTGCCAGTACGGCTAGCACCTGGCGCTCCTCGTCGCTCAGGTCGATCCGATACGGACTGCTTCTAGGCATCGAACCCCACACCACCAGGATAGGATGCCACACACCGTACGCTCCAAACCGGACGACTAATACGAGCGCTTACTTACGAGATCAACCACTTAGCTCTGCGCGCGCTTGACTGAGCGTGGCCGCGACCGTGCCGGCGCTGATCCCGAGCACCGTCGCGATCTCGCTGTTCTGAAGGCCGGCAACGTGACGCAGCAACACGACCGTGCGGCGTCGCTCCGGCAACGCGAGAACCGCAGTAGCTAGTGCGCCGCCCCCGGTCTCGTCCGCGACCGCCGATTCCTCAAGTTCGCCCATCCGGGGGCGTCGCCGCACGTCGCGGGCGCGGTTGAGGACGATCATCCAGATCCAGGCCTCAAGCGAGCCTCCTCGGAAGCGCCCAGAGCGAGTGAGCGCCCGCAAGAACGCCTCTTGCACCACATCGCGAGCTGCATCGCGCGAGCCGACGATGCCCGTCACCGCGCCAACGTAGGTCGCGAAACGCTCGCGATACACGCGCTCGATCTCAGCACGAGTGTCCACTACAAGGAGAGACGATCGAAAGAGGGACTCCGTTTAGCAACCCCGGACCGATCACACCACGCCGAGCGCAGCCGTGCGAACGCTTCTCGCGCCGGACTTCCCCTTCGTGTTCCTTTCGCGCCTAGAAGTGCTGCATTTGGCCGCTTTTGCACGTACGCCGCGAGGGTGCTTTCCGACGGCGAGCTCGACGACCACCTCGCTGGGAAGTACGCGATCAGGCCGGACGTTCCGGCCTTCACGCGTACGCCTATTCCTTGAGGATCTTCAGACTCCGTCAAAGCCGTCGAGGAATCCGCGCACCGCCCGCCTGGAACGAAGCACGTGTAGCGGCACATGCTTCCGGTGCTGCGACAGGATCCCGAGCTCTCGTTCGCGCTCCGAGCGGCGGACTCGCCAGATGCGCCAGACCAGCCACCATTCGTCGCGCAATCGTCGCCAGGCGGACTCATCGCAGCCGACCGGCAACTCGAAGCCAGCCGGACGCTTACTTACCCCGCGCGCGAGCGCACGCTGTGCGCAGATCCACCACGGTGTGTCGAGGAACACAACCGTGTCCGCGCGCTCGAGCCGTAGGTCGAGTGTGGCGTGGTAGTTGCCGTCGACGATCCACTCCTCTCCCGCGAGCAGTCCGCGCTGCTTCTCTCTCCACTCGTCGTCGGGCGTCGGAACCCAGCCCGGTTTCCAGAAGTGGAGGTCGAGATGGATGACGGGAAGGCCGGTCTTCGCCGACAGCGCTCGCGAGAACGTGGTCTTGCCCGCTCCGGCCATACCGGTGACCACGACGCGGCGACCGACCGAGATCGCGGGTCCGATCCACTCAGCGGAACGCTCTCTGCTCATCTGACGATGTTCGCAGGCGTCATGTCTCGGCATCGTCGTCGATCGATACCGCGGTCGGCTCTAGGTTCGTTCGTAGGTGGCGCATGGCAGGGGCGCCTGTACTCTCGTCAGGATGAGCGAGCCACCCGCGGGTGCATCAGCTTCAAGATGGCGCCGGAGGCCGTCGAGGTGTGCGCTCCGGCGTACTTGATCTGCGGGGTGCGTGTCGTTATCAGCGAGGAGATCGACGAGCCGGAGCGCCAGGTGCTCCAGATGCGGCTCACTGAGACGCTGCCGGACCTGCATCCGACCCTGGTCGCCCCGCTTCGTGAGGTCGCCGTCTCGGCCGACGCGATGCCCGGTGGACGAGCGGCAGCGGCGAGCGCGATCACAGAAACTGGCCAGGTCTGCATCTGGTCGAATGGCGCGCTCCTTGGCTTTCCGAACATGCTGCCGCAGGTGAGGCTGAAGACCATCGAGCACGAGTGCGCACACCTCCTGTTCCCGACTCGCGGCGCGCCCGATCCCGAGGAGTGGGAGCGCGCGGTGGAGCTCGACGCCGAGCGCTCTCCGCACGCGGATCGACTCGTAGACCCGGCGCAGGAGGAAGCGCCGCGCGTCCAACTCATCGAGGACTTCGCGTACATCGTCCAATACCTCCGCCAGGAGGCGCGTGGCGAGGCCGCGGGCTTCAACGTCAGGTGTCCACACCGCGCAGCGATCGTCGATCGCGTGCTCACGGGAGCATGCTGACACCTAATCAGCGCCTAAACGTCTGAAACGATGCTGGTGTAGCCAGGCCAGCGAGCTAGGTGCGACCTCGCTAGAACTGGCTTAGTTGCTAGGGTTGCGCCTCGCTCGCCGTCGAACGCGCGTGGCCGCGAAGAAGCTTCCCAAGCTGAGGGCCGATCGCCACGTGCACGCGGCACGAGCGGGCGCGCTGGTCATCCCTCCCACAGACGACATCGACGCCGGGCCCCACCGCCACGGCGGACACATCGTCTCCCTTGTGGGTTACGTCGCGCCGCGCGATCGATCCCGATGCCGCAGGCCGGGGCCAGCGCCTGCTCCAGCACGCCCTCATCGACTTATCACGGCCCACAAGATTGCGGCATCGGCGAGACTACCGCTATGAAGATTGGGCTGCTCCACCCGGGCGAGATGGGAGCGGCGGTTGGGGCGGCCTTGCGGATCAGCGGGCACACCGTCCTGTGGGCGTCGAGCGGGCGCAGCGCAGTGACGGCCGAGCGGGCGGAGCAGGCAGGTCTCGAGGACGTCGGCAGCGTCGAGGAGCTCAGCGGGCGCAGCGACGTGATCCTTTCCCTGTGCCCGCCCCACGTAGCCGTGGAGATCGCCCGCTCCGTGACTGGCTTTGCAGGCGTCTATGTTGATGCGAACGCCGTCTCGCCGGCGACCGCGCGGACAATCGCGGCTCTCGTCGGTCGCTACGTCGACGGTGGAATCATCGGATCGCCGCCGCGCAACCCCGGAACAACCCGTCTCTACCTCTCCGGTACCGAGGCGACGACCATTGCCGGTCTGTTCGTCGGCACCGTCGTCGAGGCGCTTGTCGTCTCCGATGACCCCGGTGCCGCGTCAGCGGTCAAGATGGCCTACGCGGCCTGGACGAAGGGCACCTCTGCCCTCCTGCTCGCGGTTCGCTGCGTGGCTCGCGCAGAGGGGGTCGAAGAGACGCTCATCGACGAATGGCGAACGTCTCTGGCGCAGCTGCCCGAGCAGTCCGTCGCGGCCGCCCGCTCGGCGCTCAGCAAGGGCTGGCGCTGGGTCGGCGAGATGAACGAGATCGCCGAGACGTTCGCTGCGGCCGGTCTGCCAGACGGCTTCCACCGCGGGGCGGCCGAGATCTACCGGCGATCGCCGCACGGACAGGCAGACGGGAGCGACGACCTCGAGCGCGTCCTGTCGGCATTACTAGAGAGGAACACCTGACGGCCCGCAACGGACAAGCTCCGATGCGAGCGTCCGATCGCCTCAGGCCTTGAATCGGCAGACGTGCGCATTACTCTGGATCAGTCGCACCGGCTGTTCTAGGCGCTTTTACGGTCGACGATCGCGAGGTGGGACAGCCCTGGATGTGGGCGGCACGTTGTCGAGCAGCTGCGACAATAGGAGTGATGAGCGCTCGAAGAGAACCGCCGCGGCTCGTCTCTGTGCTGCCGGTGGGTGATCCGAGGCGGCAGGCGATCGGGCGGGCGGTCTTCGGCACCTTGTTTGCCTGCGTCGTCTTCTTCGTGTTTGCCGCCCCTGCCAAGCAGATCGGCTCTGTCTACGACCACGCCGCTTGGGCCAACGATCCCTACGACACGGTCTACTCCTTCGCGATGTTCTTCGTTCCGCTGGTCGCGGCCTTGTTTCTTGTGCAGGTGTCGTTGTGCCGCAGATCAGAACCGCTCTCGATTGCTCGCGTGCTCGTGATTCTGCGCGGATGCCGTCTTGCGCTCGGGGCAGTGTTGACCACGTTGCTCTCGTGCTGGGTGAGCGTGGCCCTCGGCGCCAATCGCTCCCAGTGGACGAGCGGAGCGACATTGGCTCTCCTCGCGCTGCTCGTCGTGGCGACGCTCGTCGCCGCTCGGGCCAGCCGCAATCTCGGTCGGGTTCCAAAGCTGCGGTCTCTTGCCGGGCAGGAGGGAGGTGCGCGGTCGGACTGGCTAACGGATGCTGTCGCCGTGGCCGAGCGTGAGAGCCGTCGGCTAGGCCCTCTTCAGGCACCCGTTCTCAGAGTGCTGACGTGGATCGATCGGCAGGTGTTCAGCGAGGTACGCCGGCACGCCGTCCTGGGAGCCGCGGCCGTCGCCGCTGTATTTGGCGGGACGGTCGGTTCCAATCAGGGAATCTGCGAGGGCTACACCCTCGCAGCGACGCTCCTGACGGTCGGCCTTCTTGTCTGCGGGATGTTCGCATTCCTTCTCATGGGCGGCTCCTACGTTCGCCTCGTCCAAAGCCAGGCCCCGCTGCGCGGAACGCGCCGTCGGGTCCTCGATGCGGGTGTCGGTGCCTGCGTCGCCGCCGTAGCTGCACTCGCGTTCAGAGACTCGCTCTGGCGAGTCATGGGGACAAACGCATCTCTCGCTGGGGCAGCCCAGCTAGCAGCGCTGGTCGGGCTCGCGATGGCCACCGCTTTCGTCGCCGTGTTCGGCTGTGAGTCGCTGCGGCGCGCTCACTCACAGCGATGAACGCTGAGCTCCTCTTCGCCGCGCTCTGACGATGCGCTTCGTCGAGCTGCCCGGACTGCCGCCGCTCGCAAAGATCGGCCTTGGCACCTGGCAGTTCGGCGCGCCCGAATGGGGCTACGGGCACGCCTACGCGCGTGGCGAGGCGGCCGCGATCGTGCGACGGGCGCTCGACCTCGGCGTGACGCTGATCGACAGCGCCGAGATCTACGGCTTCGGGCGCAGCGAGCGGATCGTCGGAGAGGCGATCGCTGACCGGCGCGAGCAGGTCTTCCTCGCCACCAAGCTGCTGCCCGTGCTCCCGCTCGCGGCGGTCGTGCGCAGACGTGCGCACGCGAGCGCCCGGCGTCTCGGCACGCGCATCGACCTCTACCAGCTGCACTGGCCAAACCCGCTCGTGCCGCTGCGCTCGACCGCGCGCGGGCTGCGCGCCCTCCAAGACGAAGGGCTCATCGCCGAGATCGGGGTCTCGAACTACTCGCTCGCCCGCTGGCAGCGACTCGAAGCTGCCTTGGGCCGGCGCGTGCTCTCCAATGAGGTCGAGTACAGCCTCGCCCAGCCCGCCGCGGAGCGCGACCTGATCCCGTATGCCGCCGCGCATGAGCGGCTCGTGATCGCCTACAGCCCGCTTGGACGCGGCCTCCTCGGCGGTCGCTACTCGTCGCAGCGACGTCCGCGGAACCTGGCGCGGCGTGGCTACCGGCTTTTCCGCGAGCCCGTCCTCGAGCGCGCCAAGCCGCTCCTCGGCCTCCTGCGCGAGGTAGCTGAGGCCCACGACGCGACCCTCGCCCAGGTCGCACTCGCCTGGACGATCCGCCACCCCTGCGTGGTCGCGATCCCCGGCGCATCCTCAGTCGCGCAAGTCGAGGAGAACACCGCCGCCGCGGACCTCGAACTAGGGCCCGACGAGATCGAGGCGCTCGCCAACGCCGGAGCCGTGCTCGCACGCTGACACCAGAGCCCACGGTCGCCCAACCCTCGAATGAATCGCCAGAGCTTCGTGGTCGTGACGAGCCATCTCTTCTGGAGTGCGCAGGGAGGCTGAACGTGGCACGGTCAGGACTGGGCGATCGACGACTCTTTCAATGAACGGCTGCGCAAACGGCCACCGCTTTCATCAGTCGACGCGAAGGCCGCGGCTACAGGAGTCCACACGGAGTAACGGATCAGTAACGGATGCGCTATTCGCCGTGTCCGACGCGTCCGGCGTGACGCTTGATTCGCCTGAAAATTCGTAGGTCGGACACGACGAACACCGGTCGAATTCGGTTGTGATCCGGGGGATCAGAGCGCGCTTCCGGAGCCGAGGGTGCGCCCATTGCGATCGCGACCGGGCGAGCGTCTCGAAGACGGCCTCCGCGAACTCCACCGGGTACTCGAACCACGCACGCGGTGCCTCGTTGCCGAGCGTACCGATCACGTTCTCCGCAGGGAGACATTCGCAGTCTTTCGCGGCACGACGGATAGCTGTCCCGCAGGCAGCGTGTCACGAGGGTGTGCTGCAGTAGGCGGTGTCGATGAGCTTGAAGAAGAGGTGCCCGACGTGCGCGGGTAGCGATCCAGCGTCTTCGTTCACCATCAGCAGCGCTTGCCGCTGACCGTTTCCGCTGGAGAACGCGTACGTCGTGTAGCCGGGGATGAGTCCGTTGTGTCCGAACGCGTGGCCGCACGAGGTCGGGAATCGTTCGAGGCCGAAGCCGTAGCGCTGCCCGGGGATGTCGGTCTTGCCGCTCTCGGGGATCGTCGTCTTCATCGCCTTGAGCAGGTTCGGTCGAAGCAGGCGTCCGGAGAGGAGGGCTCGGTAGAAGTTGAGGACATCGGGGGCTGTCGAGACGATGGCGCCTGAGGCCGGGGATAGCGAGGGGCTGAGCGCGGAGGCGTCGCTCGCGGGCGGCTTTCCTAGGACTAGGTATCCGTGTGCGTACGGGTTCGGCAGCCCCGGCTTGGTGGGGTAGCTGGTGTGGCGGAGGTGGAGCGGTTGGAAGATCCGTCGTTTCAATTCGGCACCCATCGAGTGTCCGGTGACTGCCTGGACGATGAGTCCGAGGACGACGTAGTTCGTGTTTGAGTACGCAGATTTGGTACTCATCCCGGGCGGGAAGAGGGGCTTGTGCGAGATGGCGATCTGGACCAGCTTGCGTGGTGACCAGTAGTAGCTGAGGTTTCCGCTCAGGTAGGGCTTGAGGTAGCGGGCGTCCGTGTCGAAGTCGGGGATGCCGCTGGTGTGGTTGAGCAGCTCACGGATTGTGATCGTCGCGCCGCTGGGGAGGAGTCGAGGGAGCCATCGCTCGACGCGGTCGCTCAGCTGTAGCTTGCCTTCGGCGACCAGTTGCAGAACGACGGTCGCGGTGTAGCTCTTGGTGAGACTCGCGATCTTGAAGTGGTCGTCGGCGCGCATCGGCCTGTTCCGTGTGACGTCATCGAGGCCGGCCTTGAAGCTCGCGCTGTGGCTTCCGTTGCGCACGAGGAGGATCGCGCCCGGCGCGCCCGCGGTGACGAGCGCGTTGACGTCCTTCTGGAGAGTCGGCGCTTGCACGATCGGCTTTGATGGCCTGGCGATCGCCGATGTGCCGATCAGCCCTGTCGTGACCAGGCTCGCCAGGATGACATATGAGAGTGCGAGCATGATCGATCTGGTGCTGTGGCCGCTCATCGTGTTTCCTTTCGCAGCGATTGACGTGGGGCGTGGGTGGTGCGCGTGATCTCCGTGCGCCGAAGACGCAGTGCGCGTCGCGACGAGCGCTGCGAGGGCATCTCTGGCAGGTCGCGCTCGGCCCTTGGAGCGTCGTGTTTACGCGGTCGGCCCGAGTAGCGGTCGGGTCGACGGCGCCGCCTCTGCCACTTCGGCGGAGCCGCCGTGCTCGAGGTGGGGGAGCCATTCGAGCCACGTCGGCAAGTACCAGTTGCGCTCTCCGAGCAGTTTCATCGTGGCTGGCAGGAGCACAGCGCGCACGATCGTCGCGTCGATCAGGATTGCTGCGGCGAGACCGACACCGAATTGCTTGAAGATCATCATCGAGAGCGTTCCGAAGATCGAGAAGACGGCGACCATGACGATTGCGGCGCTGGTGACGACGCCGGCTGTCGATTTGATGCCGTGGGCGATTGCTTGCTCGGTGCTTGCGCCGCGGTCGTAGGTCTCGCGGATGCGGCTGAGGATGAACACGTGGTAGTCCATCGAGAGGCCGAAGAGGACGACGAACAGCAGGGCGGGCAGGACGGGGTCGATGCCGGCCGTGGAGTCGAAGTCGAGGATTGCCTTGCCGATGCCGTGCTGGAAGACGAGCACGAGCACGCCGTAGGCGGCGGCGACTGAGAGAAGGTTGAGCAGGATCGCCTTGACTGCGATCACGAGTGAGCGGAAGGCGACCAGCATGAGCACGAACGCGAACAGCAGGACGAATCCGAACACAAGCGGGAGCGCGCCTCGCATCTGCGTGGTGAAGTCCTTGGACTGGGCGGTGAGCCCCGTCACGCCAGTTTCGGTGTTGGCGAGGGCGCCGACGGTCGCGGGCACGATCTCGCTGCGTAGGGAGGCGAGCGCAGCGTTCGAGGCGGCGTCGGTTCCCGCGCCGTCGACCGGTATGGCGATGTTCGCAACGGTGCCTGCCTTGTTTGTATCGACGGTGATCGGTTCGTGCATGCGGCCGCTGGCGAGCGCTCGCTGCTCGAGTTGCGCGATCGCGGCGCGCACCTGCGGTGCCCTCACATCCGGCGCTTTGACGACGACGTTGGCGGGGATCTCGGCGCCTGGGAAGGCGTGCTGAATGCGGTCATAGACCTTGATCACGGGCAGCGATCGCGGGAACGTCTCCGGTCCAGGAGTCGCCGTGTGCAGTTGGAGTGCGGGCGCGGCGATCGCAAGCAGCAACGCGCCGGCGAGGAGTGCCGAAAGGAGGGGCCGTCGCAGGACGCGCTCGACGATCGAGCCCCAGATGCGTCCCTCGCCGTTTTCGCGGCGCAGGCTGCCGGTGAATGGCACGCGGACTCGGTCGACTTTGTCGCCGAGCTTGGACAGGATCGCCGGGAGCACGGTGAGCGAGCCGAGCATTGCGACGCCGACGACCGTGATACACGCGAGCGCGAAGGAGGCGAACGTCTTGTCGCCGGTGAGGAACATTCCGGCCATCGCGACCATCACCGTCAGGCCGGAGATCAGCACCGAGCGGCCCGAGGTGGCGGCGGCCGCCTCGAGCGCCGCCTGCTCGCTGCGTCCGGCTGCCCGCTCCTCGCGTTCGCGTTTTAGATAGAAGAGCGAGTAGTCCACGCCGACAGCGAGTCCGATCAGGAGCACGATCGCAGGAACCGCTTGATCCATCGCGATCAGGTGACTGGGCAGAGCGATCAGTCCAAGCGTCGCGAACACGGCCGTGAGCGCGAGCAGCAGCGGGATGCCCGCCGCCAGCAGCGCTCCAAACGCGATGACGAGGATCACGAGCGTGATCGGCAGTGAGTACAGCCCGGCCTTCTTCAGGTCGTTGGTGAACGCTCCCTCGAGCGCCTTGTTGGCGCTCGCGTCGCCGAATTCACCGATGAAGACCTGTGGATGAGCTGCTTGCGTGCGGGTGATCGCGGCGAGTACCGGCGCGATCTTCGTACTGGCGTCGGCGGCTTTCCCGCGGATCTTGAAGTCCACGAGTGCGGCATGCTTGCCGGGCGCGATCTGGCCACGATTTTCCGCGTCGAGTGGAGAGCGGATGTCTTTCACGGCCTCGAGGCGTGAGAGTGCCGAGACGACTGCCTTGACGGCGGTGTCGAAGGCAGCGTTTCCTGCCGAGAGTGTGCTGCTCTGAATCAGCACGCTTTCGCCGGCGGGTTGCTTGAAGCCGGCGTCGAGTATCGCCTGCGCGCGGCCCGACTCGCCGGGTCCCGAGGCGTTCTGGTCGATGGTCTTGGTGCCGACTGCAGAGCCGAGCGCAAACGCGGCCACGACGAATGCGAGCCAGCCGAAGATCGCGATCTTCCGGTGCTGCGCGCTCCAGCGGCCCACGCGAGCCGAGAGATTCCTCGGCTGCCTAGGTGCCGCCGATCCGGGCGGCTCACGCTTGATCGGCTGCGGCTCGTCCTGGATCACTCGCGTCTTCATCTCTCGCTCCTATCGCGTCCGACGTTCGCTCAACGGTCGCAGCCGTGAACGCGGCGCGTAAGGCGGGAGACTTGCCGCTTTAGGGGGCGGTTTTCTGGTGTCTTCGAACGCGCCGCTCAGGAGCGGAGATACAGCAGTACCGCCAGCACCCTTCGGGACTCGCTGCCGCTCGAGGGCAGTCCGAGCTTGTCGAAGATGCTCGAGACGTACTTCTCGACAGCTCGCAAGGTGATCACGAGGTTGTCAGCGATTCCTTGGTTCGAGCTGCCTGCGGCTAGTAGCTCGAGCACCTCGCGCTCACGTCGCGTGAGCTGCGCGATCGGATCGTCGGCGCGTTGTCGCGAGAGCAACGTCGAAACGATCTTCGGGTCGAGCGCAGATCCGCCTTCGGCCACGCGTCGCACGGCGGCGAGAAAGTCCTTGACGTTGCTGATGCGATCCTTGAGCAGGTAGCCGACGCCTTCGGCGGACTCGGCGAGGAGCGTGAGCGCGAGGCCGAGTTCGACGTATTGCGATAGCACCAGCACGCCGACGGTCGGATGGTGCTCGCGGATCTCGAGAGCGGCTCGTAAGCCCTCGTCGGTGTGGGTGGGTGGCAACCTGATGTCGACGATGACGACATCCGGAGCGAGGCTTCGCACGGTGCGCAGAATGCCCTCCGCGTCCCCGCTCTGCGCAACCACGTCGAACCCGGCCTCATGCAGAAGCCGAACTAAGCCCTCTCGAAGCAGGACGCTGTCCTCGGCGATCGCTACGCGCACGGTAACTCTGCCTGGACTCGCGTTCCCTCACCTTTCAGCGTCCAGATTCGAAGTCGCCCGTCCAGCGCCTCGACGCGATCCGCGAGACCGCGCAGGCCAGAGCCTTGCTCGGTATCCGCTCCGCCAACTCCGTCGTCGACGATCTCGACCAGGAGCTTGCCTTCGGTCCGACGGACTACGACGCTGGCAATGGTCGCGCAGGCGTGTTTGGCAATGTTGGCGAGGCCCTCGGCGACCACGTAATAGGCGGCTACTTCCTGGGCCTCGGGGAGCCGACCCTTGATGTCGACGCGCAGCTCAACGGGCACCGGCGCGCGCGCTGCGAGCTGCTCGAGCGCGACCGCGAGTCCGTGCCCGCTCACTACGGCCGGATGGAGTCCGTGCGCGATCTCGCGAAGCTCGTCCAAGGAGGCCGCGATCTCTCGCCGCGCGCGCTCGAGCCGCGCTCGTCCGCCGACGTCGCTCTCCAGTTGGTCTTCGAGCAAACCCAGTTCGAGCGAAACGGCGACGAGTCGCTGCTGGGCGCCGTCGTGCAGATTGCGCTCCAAACGCCGCCGTTCGCTGAGAGCGGCCTCAAGGATGCGCGCACGCGAGCCGCGCAGCTCGTCGAGGCGCGCTCGCAGCTCTGCCTGCAGCCGAGCGTTCTCAAGCGCCATGCCTGCGGCGGCACCTACCGCGTCGAGCAGCTCGGGCTCATCGGCGAGCGCGCGATGGTGCAGCAACGCGGCGACGTGGACGCCATTTCGATCGATCAGGGTTGTCGCTCGTCCATGTTCGGCAGCGAGCTCGACCGGCGTGCCCTGCAGGTCGACGTAGCGCCGGAAGTCGGGAAGCCAGTACGCCAGGGTCAGCGAGGGATCGCGGAGCGCCCGCGCGAGGGCTTCGCGCAGGTCTCCAGGCAAGAGGTCTGCGCGCAGCTCGACAACCAAATCGGCGATTGCCGAGCGCGCGAGTCGCGCTTGAAGCAACCCTGCAAGAAAGGCCAGCGGCGCGAGTCCGATCACGAAGAACGTAGCCCGCCGGATCATCTCGAATGCCGGCCCGCCGGCGACGAGCGCGAAGGCGCCCGACAGGAACAGGAAGGCGACCATGACGAGGCCGAGCGCGAAGGACTCAATGAGCAGCGCGAGCGAGCGACGCAGCGGTCGCCCCGAACCGCGCCTCCGAGAGGCGAGAACACCAACACCGATCAGCATCAAACAACTCAGAGCCGCGAGCTGGGCACGCTGTAGCAGCGAAGCCATATTCGGCTCCGACGTGAGCTCGAGCAGGTTGCGCGTGCCGTAGGCGCCGAGCGCCATTGCCACCAGCTGAACTCCGAACGCCACCACGTAACCGGCCGAGACAAGCGCGCGCTCGAAGGACCGCTCGAGGCGGCCGGTCGGAAACGCGAGAAAGACGTGCAGAAAGAGAACCGCCGGCAACAGGTCGAACGCAGAGCCAATTGTGAACGGTACGGCGACGTTCGCCGACTCCAAGCTCGAGACAAAGATCGTGAATCCCGCAGCGACCATCAACGCGCCGAAGCGACTCTCAGGCCGACGCCACCAGGCAACCAGTCCAGCCAGCACGTAGCTAACCACCATCCACGCCACGAGCGTGGCGTGCACCCGGGGATCGGAAACGTGGTCACTCGTCAATGCGAGCCCCACCGCACAAGCAGCGGCGAGAACACCGACGAGCCCGATGCACGAGAGCACAAGAAACCGCGGCGACGAGCGCACGACGGTCGGCTCCGCCGTGAGCGCTACTCCTACGCGAGTCCCCGTGATGCCTCCCCTGCGATCAGATAAGCGCCTCCGACGATACTCCTCCGAACCCCCAACCGGAACCCAACCGGGCACGGTCGAGCTCGAAGCGACGAACTCGACTGCGGCATCGGCGACGGCCCGCCAGGCGCGTAGCCCATCAAGAAAGCCCCCAGCACGCCGCAACCCGTGGCACAGCACGAGGTCGCGGCCGGGCAGCTCATCGTTAAGCGTCTCCAGGCGATCTCGCATCTCGGCAGCCGCACGAACGGCGCGCAGCGCGTCATTGACCTTGGAGTTGACCCGGTTCGGTTGACACCGTGATGCTTTCGGGCTGTTGCCCGGTGAGAGGAGCGGAGTCGATGTCGAAGACGAGGCCGCCGTACCCGGTGGAGTTCCGGCAGGAGGCGGTGCGCTTGTTGCGGAGCGGGGTGCCGCTCGCGCGGTTGGCGGGTGATCTGGGCTGCTCGGAGCAGACGCTGCGTAACTGGCGGGCGCAGGACGAGGCCGACCGGGGTGAGCGCTCGGATCTGCTCTCGACGGAGGAGCGCGCGCGGTTGCGGGAGCTCGAGCGCGAAAACCGCGTGCTGCGGCAGGAGCGGGAGATCCTTAAGCGGGCTGCGGCTTTCTTCGCCAGGGAGAGCGATCGACCGTGACGCGGTTCCGGTTCATCGCCGAAGAAGCTGCAGAGTTCCCGGTCTCCCTGCTCTGCCGCTGTGTCGGGGTCAGCCGTCAGGGCTTCTATGCCTGGCGGCGCCGGCCACCCAGCCCGCGAGCGTGCGAAGACGCGCGGCTGGGCAGCTTGATCCGCCAGATCTACGACGCTGCGTTCGCGGTCTACGGCGCGCCGCGCATCCACGCGGAGCTGCGTCTGGCCCGCGGCGAGCGGGTCTCACGCAAGCGTGTGGCGAGGATCATGCGCGAGCTCGGCCTGCGCGGCGTCGACGGCCGCCGCGGCGGGCCGCGTACGACGATCCGCGACCCCAAACACGCCGCGGCGCCGGATCTCGTCGACCGGCGCTTCGCGCGGCCTGAGCCCAATCGACTCTGGGTCTGTGATCTCAAGTACATCCAGACCGCTCAGGGCTTTCTCTTCCTGGCCGCCGTCCAGGACACGTTCTCGAGGCGGATCATCGGCTGGTCGATGCGCGACGACCTCAAAAGCGAGCTGGTGCTCGACGCGCTCGGCATGGCCATCGCGGCTCGCCGTCCCGACGATCGCCTGGTCGCGCACTCCGATCACGGCAGTCAGTACACCAGCCTCGTGTATGGCGCCTACGCCAAGCAATCAGGCATCGACCTGTCGATGGGCTCGATCGGCGACCCCTGGGACAACGCGCTGGCCGAGACGTTCTTCGCCAGCCTCGAGAAAGAACTCCTACGCCGCGAGCGCTTCACGACCCGCGAGCACGCCAGGATGCGGATCTTCTGGTACATCGAGTGCTTCTACAACACCCACCGCCGGCACTCCAGCCTTGACTATCTCAGCCCCACCGACTACGAACAACGACACCAAGACACGGCCATCGCGGCCTAGGACCCAGGTGTCAACCGAACCGGGTCAAATCCAATGCTCGCCTACTACCTGACCTGGCACCTCCGCGAGGCCTGGGCGCCGCTGCTCTTCAAAGACGAGCAGCCCACCAGCCCAGCCGATCCGGTGGCCAAATCCACACGCTCACCCTCAGCCCTACGCAAAGCTCAGAGCAGGCGCACCGACACGGGCGAGCAGGTGCACAGCTACAAAAGCCTGCTCGCCGAGCTCGCGACCCTCACCCGCAACACGATCCGCCTGCCCCAAACCACCGCCAGCTTCGAGAAGCTCGCCCAGCCGACCGCCATCCAAGCCAGAGCGCTCGAACTCGCCGAGCACGCGCCCGTCACCGCGTAGTCAACACCCATCCACCCAACAACCGCCGAAACCCAGACACGGCCAACGACACCGCTTCAGCAACACCGGGAACTTCGGTCTAAATGAGCGTGTGTGGCTGGGGTGGTTGGAGCGACGCCCCGGGCCCGCCTCGCGCAGCGAGCGAGCGCCCGGGTCGGACGAAAGTCAATTGCCGGGGCGCACCCCCGCCCAGAATCGAATGCTCGCCGACGCGTGAGGCGCCCTGGCAATTGACTGCAGGCCGATCCAGCCGCTCCAGACACCACGATCATTCAGTGAGAACGTCTTACATCGCTGTGACGTTGAACAACATGCCCTTGGCCTCGTGCGAGTCCGGCGTGCCGGCGAACAGCGAGCAGAACAGCTTCACCGGGCCTGCGGCGACGTCGACAGCGAGCACGGCGTCGGCGCCCGAGGCGAGTGGGACGGTGTGCAGCACGCCGTTCGCGTCGACCACGGCGAGGTCGTGATCGTCCATGCCGCGGTTGTAGACGTGGATCTGGAGCCGGCCGGCGGCGACCTGCAGGTGCGTGCCTCGCATGCCCCACTCGAACTCGTCCACCGCGATCGACTGCGGCAGGGCGGGCCGCGGAGGCGCGGGCGGCACGTGCAGCCGGTGGATGCGCCCGCCGGCCGATCCCGCCACTCCCGGTGCTGCTGCGAGGGCGAGCACCAGGAGGGCGAGAAGGGTCGGCCGTCGAGCCACGGCGAAGACGCTTACGCGGCCTTCGTCAGGGTGGTGCCGCCGTCGGAGCGCGCCACGCCCGGGAACGGGGCGCTGGGCAGGATGGCGGTCGGGTCGCCGCCCAGCCATTCGGCGATCAGCGACTGGTAGACGGTGCGGAAGTCGGTCTTGACGACGAGGTCGCCGTCCTGGTTGACCTTCACGCCGGGGTGCTCGCCGGCCAGCCCGCCCTTGACGGCCGAGCCGCTCAGCATGATCGGGCCGCCCGAGCCGTGGTCCGTGCCCTTGGAGTCCGACTCCTCGAGGCGGCGACCGAACTCGGAGAACACCATCGTGATCACGTTCTGCTCGATGCCGCGCGTGGTCAGGTCGGCCTTGAACGCGGCCAGGGCGCGCGAGAGCGTGGTGAGCTGCGGGTCCTGCCCGGCCAGCTGGTCGCCGTGCGTGTCGAAGCTGCCCCAGTCGATCGTCACGACGCGCGTGCCGAGCCCGGCCGAGAGCAGCGTGGCTGCCAGCTGCAGCTTCTGCGAGAGGCCGCTGCTGGGCGGATAGCCGGGGGCGGGGGCGCCGGCGGGGATGGCGGTGAGCCGGTTGGCCACATCGACCGTCAGACCCCACATGCCGCGCGAGCGTCCGAGCGCGTCGTTGCCAGTTCCGAACGGCACCGTCGCGAGCTTGCCGACCTCGCTGTTGACGTCGCCGGTGACGCCCGGAACCGTGAACCCGATGCCCTGCAGTCCCTCCAGGGCGCACACCGGTGCCTTGGACGAGCGGATCTGCTTGGAGAGGTTGGAGTCGAGCGAGACGGCCTGCAGCGGGTTCGAGGTCGAGCCGTAGGCATCGAGCCAGCGTCCCAGCCAGCCCGTCTGCAGCTGCGAGAGCGCACCGGCGAACCAATAGTCGCGGCTCTCGAAGTGCGAGCGGTTGGGCGGGTTGTAGTCGGCGGCCGGGATGATCGCCAGATCGGAGCCCGGCCCGCCGGTGCCGTCGCCGTACAGCGTGTCGAAGCCGACGACGTCGCCATTCTGGTCGGCCGCGGTGCCGGCGACGAGCTTGTTGGAGAACCCGAGCGTGCCGCCCGTGCCGGGCATGACCGTCGTGCCGACGGTCGCGCCCGTGCCGGGGCCGAGCGCGCGATAGATGCTGGGCCGGAGCGCGAAGTACGTCTGGTACTCCGTCGGGCTCTGCGGCACGAAGCAGTTGAGCCCGTCGTTGCCGCCGTTGAGGTAGATCACGACGATGCTCTTGCCCATCGGCTCGGCCGCCTGCGCGACCGCCGACTCCCAGACGTCCTCGAAGGACAGCTGCGTCGCGCCGTACACGGCCGCGAAGCCGAGCACGCCGTTGCGCAGCAGCTTGCGGCGCGTCACGCCCGGCGTGCCGGGCTTGCCGTCGCGCCAGCCGGACAGCGCGTCCGCCGGGAACGGCAGCAGCGAGTCGGGCTGCAGGTCGGACACGGCGCTGTCGGAGCGTGCGCAGTCGGCGCACTTGAGCGCCTGGATCTCGCTCTGAATCGTCATGTCACATCACCTGTGCGTCTGGGCCCGCGAGCATGAGCGTGCGCAGCACGACCTGGCGGGCGATCCGGTCCATGCTGGCCTTGACCGAGGCGCGCCCGGCGTAGTCCTGGATCGCCGCACGCGTGCCTGCCGACATCCACGGTGCCCCGACCGCGCCGAAGGCACGGTCGAAGGCCGCCTGGGGCGTCTCGTTGGGGACGTCGACGACCTTCGCCGGGGAGCCGTTCGGCGCGTTGCCGATGACGTCTCCGATGAACCCGAAGCGTGCGAGTGCGGTGTTCGTGTTGAGCCAGGAGAGGCCGCCCTCCCAACCCGCCACGGTCGGCGGGAAGTAGGGCGCCTGACCCATCGAGTCGAGGTAGTCGGCAGGCTGCGAGGAGCTGACGCCGAGGCCGATCGCGCGCAGGGCGCCGGCCACGAAGACGACCGGCGGCTTGATCATGTTCGGCTCGTCGATCGACTCGAAGAGCTGCGGGTCGGTGAGGATCGCGCGCACGAGCGGCTTGATCTTGCGACCGCCGGCCACGTAGTCGGCCGAGAGCTTCTGGAGCGTCGCGGTCGGCGGCGGCGTGGGCATGAACTCGCCCCACAGCTTGTTGACGAGGTAGGGCGCGTGGCCGTCCTGGCTCAGCACCAGGTCGACAACGCTGTCGGTGTTGTAGTTGCCGAGCTTGCCGAACACGGACTTCGGCCCGTTGAACCAGCGGTTCGAGTCGAACAGCGCCTTGGCGTTGTCCGGGTCCTTGTCGTCGATGTACCAGCCCGTGAACGACTTGGCGAGCTGCGCGACGTCGTTCTCGCTGTAGTTCTTGGCGCCGGTGATGGCGTGGTTGACGCCGAGCGTGAAGAGCTCCATGAACTCACGGCCGTAGTTCTCGTTGGGACCGCCCCTGACGTTGGACTCGCCGTTCAGGAAGCGCAGCATCGACGGGTCCTTGGACACCTCGAGTGCCATGTCGCGGAAGGAGACGTCCGGGTTGGCTGCGAGGTCGCCGTACTTGCGCAGCAGCGCGTTCTGGGTCATCAACAGCTGCGTCGGCGAGACGGACGCGCGCGAGTTGGCCCAGTGGCGGTGCCAGAAGAACGTCATGCGCTCGACCAGCGGATTGCTCGTGCGCACCATGCGGTCGACCCACGCGAGTACGAGGTCCGTGTCGTCGCCGGTCGGATCGAGGGCCTTGCCGTCGCGTGTCGGGTCGGGCCCGATAAGGGCGCCCTGCGGCGTGTTGAGGAGGGCGTCGACCGCGTCCCCGACCGGCTTGCCGATCCAGTTCGTGCGATCGGCGGCAGTCGGCCCGAAGCCGGCGCGCCAGAACAACCGGTCCACCATGGCCTGCGACATCGCCGTCGGCGAGCCGTTGAATGCCCCGGCGGGCGGGACGCGCAAGCGGTGCTTGCGCGTCTTGACGGTCTGCGCCCTGGCGGGCTTGTGCGCCTTGTGTGGCTTCTTCTTCGTGGCCGTCATCGGCTACTCCCCCTCGACGAGGCTCTCATGGCTGCGGATGCCTATTTGCACGCGCCGCGCACAAATGCTTTGAACGCGGCTGCTGCCGCACCCGAGCGCGGCACGCGGAAGTCGCCGGTGCTGTCCTTGACGTCGTACCAGACGACCCCGGAGAGCTTCGGCATGGTCTTGCCCAGCTGGCCGAGCGCGCCGATCCAGGCGCCCTCATCGCCGCCGCGGGCGGTGGAGCCGGTCTCTGAGATCCAGAACGGCTTCTTCGCGAGCTTCTGGATCGTCCCGTAGGCCGGTCCGAACAGGTCGGCGGGAGCCGTCCACGTGAGGCCCTGGGCGTTGCCGAAGTTGTATGCGTCGGCGCCGACCAGGTCGACCTGCTTGGCGCCCGGGAAGTACACCGAGAGCGCGTTGTTCTTGGCGTCGGGCACGCTGCGCGCGTACACGCTCCAGAGCAGCCTGACCTTCTTGGCGCCGGCGGCCTTGATCAGCACCTTGCGCACGTGCTTCCAGGCCTTGACGTAGTCACCGGGGCGGTTGCCGTTGACGGTGCCCGACCACGCGTACCAGGGCGTGTTCGGATCGGGCATCGGGCGAACGGTGGCTCCGTGCGGCAGCGCCTTGATCTGCTGGCCGAGCGCCTTCAGGTCGGCGTCGAACTTGCCGGCGGCGATGGCGCTGAGCCGGTAGCCCGGCGCTTTGGGCGTGTCCTTGCCGGCGTCGGGCAGCCAGCTGATCAGCAACTTGACGCCGCGCTTCTTCGCAAGTGCGATGAGCTTGGGATCGAGCGCGTGGCCGACCGTCAGGTACGTCGAGACGGTCCTGACGTTCTTGCCCGCCTTCTTCTGCAGCGCGGGCAGGGTCTTGGCAGGCTGATCCTGGTAGACACCGACGTTGACGCAGGCCATCGCAGTCGGCGCACAGAGCGCGAGCGCGCCCGCGGCCAGACAGAGCGAACGGTTCAGGCGGTTCACTTCGTTACCTCCAGAGTGAGCGTGCTCTTCGATCGCGCCTTTCCAAGAGGCGCGGTGCCGGTCACGGTCACGGTGAACTTCCCGGCCTTGCGGAGCTTCTTCGGGATCGTGAGCTTCACGGTCACGTTACGTCGCACCGCGCCGAGCGGCTTGTCCGCGATGACGAGCTTCTTGCCCTTGCGCGAGAGCACGACGTTCGCGTTGCCCATGCCGTCGGCCAGGAACCGGATCGCGACATGCCACTTCTTCTTCTTGAGCGCCTTCAGCTTCTTCTTCAGCTTCTGCACTCCGAGCGTGACCTGCGGGGCATCCGTGCAGGCCTGCGTCGCGGACGGGGGCGCCATGAAGTTGACCGGTCCGACGGGGTCGCTCTGCCAGCCGACGCCCGTGTGGTAGCCGGCGAGCGTGTAGGCGACCGCGACACACGGCGCGACCTTCGGCAATGCAGCTCCGCTGACCTTGGTCGTCATGATCGCCTTCGCCGGCGCGCCGGCGATGCTCGCGAACACGCGGTAGCCCTCGGCTTCGGGGGCATGGGTCGTGAATGCGAGCGTGAACGTCTTGGTGACCGAGAGGCCCGTGGGCGCCGACTCGTCCATCTGCGGGCCGTCGGTGCCGTTCGGCGTGCCCTGACCGCCCGTGGAATCGACCAGCAGCAGCAGGAAGAGGGAGGGCACCTGCGCCCACACACGCACCCGTCCTCCGTCGCCGCCGCGGCCCTGAGGCCCGTTCTGGACGCCCGAGTTGCCACCGCTCCCGCCGCCGCTGAGCACGCCGGTCGACGCCGCGATGGACTGCACGACGAGCTCGATCGAGCCGCCGCTGCCGCCGTTGGCGCCCGCGGCGGCACCGGAGCCGCCGGCTCCGCCCTCGGAGCGCAGCCGCCCGCCGAGCGTGAGCGGGCCGTGCGTGCTGAACCACAT
>JALYLC010000769.1 GCA_030774435.1 Actinomycetota bacterium | reverse complement strand
GGCGCGGCTCGTGATCGTGTCGCGCAGGAGATCGGTCTTGATCGAAGTCGCGATCACCGGCCCGGCCCATTCGAGGATCGCCGGGATGGCGAGCCCGGTCGTCTTGCCCGTCTGAGTCGGTCCGACGACGAGCACCGACTGGCGCGCCTCAGCCGCCAGCAAGCCAGCGCCGGCCCGGCCAAGCGTCACCCGGCCCGGCTGCGCACCTCTCACGCGCAGGTCGCGCAAGTCTCGCGGGCGGGCGAACCGCGCATCCCGCTCCCTCCCGCCGGCGAACCCAAAACGAGCCTTCACGCGGAGCGCGAGGACGAGGCTGCCGAAGAGCACCAGCAACATCACCAGGCCAACGGCGTAGAAACCGACGGGGCCCGGGAGAAGCACGCGGTCGGCCGCGGGCCAGGCCAGAGCCGGATCACTCCCATGCCGCGTCAGCCGAAGCAACGTCCCAGGCGCGGCACCAAACCCCGAGCGCAGCGGCTGCCCGCTCGCGAGCAGAGCAGCCGCCTCACCCGCCAGCCACACGGCGCCGCTCACAACCACCAACCCGCCGACGCCGATCGCGGCGGCGCTCTCGCCCGGCGACAGCCCAGACGAGCCGCCGCCGGTCCCTGGCCGGCTAGCCACGGACGCCCTCGAAGTCCTCCTCAAGACCCGGGTCGGGGAGGAACGCTCGCAACCGGCTGATGCCCTCGCGCAGCCGCCACGGCATCTCATCTCCGCGCTCCGCGAGCATCTGCGCCATGCCGTCTCGCCTGCTTCGTATCTCGCTCGCCCACGCGCGCAGGTCCTGCTGGTCGCTCGCTCGCATGCGCTCGAGCGCTGCGATTGCCTCGAGGCGCCGCCAGATGTCCGCAGGCAGCCGCGCGGCTTCGATCGTCACGACGCTCGTCGATTCCGGCGCGGCCTCTCGCGTGCGCTCCTCGACAAGCCGCGCCGCACTCGCCGCAAAGCACGCCACATCAAGCGCCAACTCAGCATCCCCGACGGACAACCGCGGCACCCCATCGGCGACGCTGACCACGGCCGAGGCCAGCTCGCGTAGCTCCCACGGATCCCACTCGACAACGACCGGCCGATCCTCCGCCGTGAGCAGCCGGCTCACGACATCGACCGTATAGACCGCACGCGGGATGCGTACCAGCTCGCCGCCCACGATCTTCTCAACCTCGGCATGCGAGATCCGCGACCAGACGAGTCGATCGCGCCGATGAGCCCGCCGAAACGACAGGCAGTCCCCGCCCCGTCGCACCTCAAGATAGACCGCATCCACATCCAGCCGAGACGCCGATACGTGATCCGGCCAGAGCTCTACCCAGCGCACCTCGCTGGCACCCCCGAGGAACTCCGAGCGCACGCGCTCCTGCCAAGCCTCCGCACTGACCTGAATCGAGCGATCGCCATCGATCGGCGCCGCGATCACCACCACTGGAGGCCAGCCCTCCCGCTCCCACACCCGCAGATGCACCGGCAGCTGGGTATCAAAGGCTCGGCGATCCGCCGCCCTGGGCAGCACCAGCTGATCGATTGCAAGCCTCATCGGCTCAGTCGCACCGGCCGTCGCGATGCGGCCGGTCGCCCGGCCAAATGCCTGGATCTCCGACCGCACGTACCGCGGGCGAAACCGCGACGAATCCGCAACCCGCTCCGGCAACTCGCGCGATACAACCATCTGTCGCAGCCGCTCGCGCGTCAAACCCAGAAGCGCCGCAGCTTCGGTCGCAGAAACAGTCTCCAATGGCTCGCTCATCACATCCTATATATCACAAAGGGCAAGTCATGATTTGTGACAGGAACGCCGCGGCTCACGGACGAAGTCGATGGCGTCTGCGTCCGAGGCACGGCGTGGTGGAGACTTGCCGCGACGAACGTGAGGGATCCGAACGGATCGCTGACCACCCAGCCGGTGCTTCCTCCACCGGCGCTTGGCTGAGCGCCACCGCTGCTCTGGAGGCAGTGAGGAGGGTTTGCAACGAAGGGGGCGTTTCTGAGTCAGCGCCGCGAGGCTCGGTCATGCGACCAGCAGCATGTCGAGCTTGGGACGCGCTCAATCATGGGGCACCGCGGCACTGGGCCAGGATTTGGGCCACGCGAGCCATTCCGCTCGACAACAGCCGGCCCTGCGGGGCTCGGAGCGCACGCCAGCACCGCCAGTGCGTCACGCTCGCCGAGCTCGCCCGAGAACGCCTCGAGCGCCTGCGGATAGAACTCACACAGCGTCGAGCGCAACTGGTTGACCTGCCGCTGCCGCGCCCACACCAGACCCTGATGCGCACGCGCGAGCACCTTGACCGCCTCAGCCAGCGTGCTATCGGCCGCCACCTCCCGATGCTGATGGCGATCGGTACGCACCAGATCGCCCAGCATCAGCGTCGCCGGCGTCACTCTTGGCGCCCGAGACGGCATGCCGGTCGCGGTAGCGGCTGCCTGCCAGCGGATTGATCGCGTACACCGCCGTAGCCAGCCTCGAGCAAAGACGCGACCCACGGGCCGCGGTCGGTCTCGATCCCGATCACGACCTCGCCTGGCTCCGACGCGTGCTCTGCCAGCAACGCGTGCAACTGCCCGATGCCCGCGAGCCCCTCCGGCATGCGCCGCTTCGCGAGTCGCTCGCCGTGCTCGTCGAGCACGCAGACATCATGGTGGGCCTCGGCCCAGTCATCCCCGACGAAAATCACCCGCTCCTCCTCCCTCTCGTCGACCATTCCAGCGAGTCAGAGAAGAACCTCAGCGACCTAATGGATCAGTGCTCGCGGCACGACATCCCACCAGCCATCTGCTCTTCTCGTCAACCGGCGGGGGCACGATCTAGACGTAGAGGTGCAACCCTCGGCGCTTGAACAGTGCTCACCCGCCGGCAACTCGAACACCAGCCTGACGAACCCGCCGGACTGATCGACCCCCATTAGGTGCCGAAGGGAAGCGCGAGGGCGCGCAGACTCTGCGCATGCTCGGCGATGGCCTACTTCGGTAGGCCATTCGGCCGGAAGCAGGCGGCGCGCCCTGCGGCAAGTACTGCTTCTGACGGACGCTTTCCGTCGTCACCGATCATCGTGCCTGGCTTGACGCCCGTGTAGCTCTGGAAGCAGCGTGCGGCATCCATGACGCGTGGCAGCGCCGCCGCCTCCACAGCCCGGAACTCAGGCGAGTTCAAGAAGCTCTCGTTCGCCTCGCTCTCCGTCTTACAGGCGCGCTCAGCTTCGCCGGTAGGATCGTTGAGACCCCCTCCCACGCCCTCCGTCGCGCCGTGTGCGAGAAAGCAAGACACCACGACCTGGCCGAGCTGCTGCGCCTTCAGGAGGACAGCGGCCTCATCTGCGGAGAGGCCCAGCGCCGACGCCGCGTGGTTTGCGGTCGGGTCGTCCTGCTCGGAGATCGGGATGTGGATCAGGCCGGAGGCCGTTGCAGTGATCGCAAGCAGACTCGCGATAACCACGGCGCCAAGCACGCGCCGTCGCCGCCGTGCGCGGCGGGCTTTCAGGCGCGCGCCTGCGCGCGAAAGCTCGATCTCGAGCGCGTCGAACGCGCCGCTGAGCGCATCGCTGCTCATGGTGCTCCCTCGGTGAGATAGTGATTGAGCGTCCGCAGGCCGCGCGAGACATGCTGCCGTGTCGCCTCCTGACTGATCCCGACGCGCAGGGCGATCTCGGCATACGAGAGCTCGTCGACCAACCGCAACTGGACAACCTCGCGCTGCCGCTCAGGCAGACGCGCCAGCGCTCTTTCAAGCGACGCCGGGCGCTCGTCGAATAGACGCTCGAGACCCGCATCCAGCGCGCTGATGGTTGGTGCCTGCAGGGCCAGGCGCCGCACCGCACGATCGGCGACGGTGCCCGAGCGGTGGTAGTCGAGTAGGAGGCGATCAGCGATCGCGTGAATCCACGCCGCCGCGGACTGCGGGCGAGCACCTCGAAACGCGTGCACCCGCTCAAGCGCGCGCGCGAAGACCTCCGCCGTAAGGTCGAGCGAGACTTGCTCGTCGCCCACAGCCCGCGCGAACTTGGCGTAGACCGCAGCGACATGACGACGATAGAAGACGCCGAACGCCTCCGGATCGCGCCGCGCGTTCCGCAGCAGCGAGGCGTCGTCCCGGCGGGTACCCGTGCTCATGGCTTCGTGGGTCATTCCTTACCTAAGACGCCGCGAACCCGCAAATGTGACACTCGCCACCGACCCCAGCCGCCGACCCGCGACTCATCCGCGACGCGCCAGCCGCCGCCCGACAGCGAGTCGGGCCACATGACCCTCTCGCCGGTGACGCCGAACCTATCGCCGCGGATCGGCGCTCAGCCCCTTCGGGGCCCGGACGCCGTCCTTCGCGAGCTCGTCGGCTACTCCGTTCCGCTCCCTGGGAATCCGAGACGCCCATGGCCATTCATCGAGGCTCGACGACGACGTGGCGGGCCAGCTCGCGCCCCACTCTCAGCAGGCGCTGTGCGGCGCGCGCCCCGCGGATGGCTCCTGCCGCTCGACGATGCCGACGCCCTCGGCCGCTTCGACATCTCTACCGAAGGCCGGAGCCGAGCTAGGCTAGGCCTGACGGGCTGCCCTGAGCACGGTGGCGAATT
>JALYLC010000768.1 GCA_030774435.1 Actinomycetota bacterium | reverse complement strand
GGGTCACGCGACCTTCGCTGAGGAGCACCGGGTTGCCGAGCGCGCGGCCGGTGCGAGCCTTGCCGGCGGCGAGGCCGAACATCACCAACGCGCTGGCCGCCGTCCAGGCGATGCCGAGGGGGCTGTGCGCCGCGTGGTGGCGCACCGCGAGAACGACGGCGGCCTGAATGACCAGGTAGGCAGCCAGCGCGAGGAATGCGATGCCGACCATGCGCAGCGCGCGACGCTCCCGCTCGGCGTTCGCACCCGAGAGCTCCCACACCACGACCGTGCTGGCGCCGATCTCGATCAGGCTGTCGAGGCCGAAGCCTGCAAGCGCCACGCTTCGCGCCGTGATCGCCGCGACACCCAGCACACCGATGCCCACGGCGTTCCACCCCAGCGTCGCGTACTCGAGCCGCAGGCCGCGGCGAAGCAGCGAGGAACGATCAGCGCTCACACACCGCATCGTGGCCGCGGCACCGGCCGTCGGCGGCACGTGACCTCGGAGCATCCATTGCCAGGTAGCGTGGGCGCGTGCTCAGGCTGCTCGCGCTGCTGCTGCCACTCTCGCTGGACACGTTCGCAGTCGCCGCCGCACTCGCAGCAGCGGGCCTCCCGAGCTCGCAGCGGCTGCGAGTGAGCCTCGTCTTCACCGGCTTCGAGGCCGCCATGCCGCTCGTCGGCATCGCCGCTGGTCAGGCCATCGGCCGCGCGGTCGGCTCGCTGGCGGACTACCTGGCCGGCGCAGCGCTGCTCGCGCTCGGCGCATACCTGCTGCTCGCGCACGACGACGAGGCCGGCACCGCCGCGAGGCTGGGGCGCGCCCACGGTCTGGCCGTGATCGGACTGGGCGTCAGCATCAGCCTCGACGAGCTCGCCATCGGCTTCAGCGCCGGCCTGCTCCACCTGCCTCTGGCCTGGGCGATCGTCCTCATCGCCGCGCAAGCGCTGCTGGCGGCCCAGCTGGGCTTGCGATTCGGAGCCCGGCTCGGCGAGCAGATCCGCGAGCGAACGGAGTGGATCGCGGGCCTCGCCCTGATCGCCCTCGGCATCGCGTTCCTTGCCGTGCGAGTCGTCTAGTCCGGTCGTACCGCATACCCGGTACATATCTGTACGCCATAGGCGGTACAATTCCCACGATGGCGCTCAACCCGTTCATCTGGGACCGCCCGCTCGACGACCCGTCGAAGATCATCGGCATGGAGGCGTTCGCCCACCAGGTGGCCGTGACCTTGAAGGGACAGACCAACGTCGCGTTGTTCGGGCCCCGTGACACCGGCAAGACGACCTTCACCAACCAGCTGGCCCTGGAGCTCGCCAAGACCCACGGCGAGGACGCACCGCCCTTTGACGTCGTCAAGGTCAACCTCCAGCGGGTCGTCAGCATCCCGGGGTTCATCGGCTGCGTCCACGACGCGATGGTCGGCCACCCGGTCAAGCAGCTGCGACGCGCTGCTCAGCGCCAGATCGGTGCTCTGGAGAAGGAGATCGGCTTCGACATCAAGGTCATCAAGGGCTCCGTCAGGCGCTCGGGCGTCAAGCCCGATCGGGACGGCGAGGCCCTGCACGCCCAGCTGGCCGCGCTCAGCTCGCTGTCACAGCACCTCGTCGTCGTCTTCGACGAGTTCCAGCGCTTGCGGCATTGCCCAGGCGACCCGCTGTCGATCATCCGCTCCGCGCTCATGAGCTCGGGCGCCAACCATGTCTCGTTGCTGTTCACCGGGTCGATCCGCAACGCGCTGAAGATGATGCTCGAGGACTCCCACCAGCCGATCTTCGGCGAGGCGGCACGGATGCAGTTGCCGAGCATCGAGCGAGCCGACTTTCTCGAGTACCTGGACTTCCAGTTCGAGGCAACCGGCAAGCCGGCCGAGGAGCAAGCGCTTCAGCACCTTCTCAATCTCACGCGCTCCCACCCGCGCAGCACCCAGCAACTCGCGTGGGAGACCTGGGCCAGCACCCCGGCCGGCCAGCCCGTCACGCTCGAGGCCGTGATCCGCGCGCACGACCGCCTCGTCCAGACGATCGAGCGGTCCGAATTCGCGTCGGTCCTGAACGTGTTGATGAGTGGAGACGAGGGTGAGATCAACGAGGTCCGGGCGCTGCAACTGCTGGCCGACCGTGGCGGGGACACGGTGACCAGTCGACCGCTCGCCATCCTGTACGGCTTTTCCAGCCACTCGCGCGTGCGGCCGGCGCTCGTGCGACTGCAGGGGCGCGGGCTCGTCGACGAGCGGGGCGGCAGCTGGTACATCGTCGACCCGCTCTTCAACGAGTGGCTGCGCCGCTCATCTCCGCTGGCCGATCGGCCCGTGCTGCCGGAGCTCGAGGAGCGTTGAGCAGTAGCGGCCGGCCGGTACCGCGCGGGACGTGTGGGCTGAGAGAAGGAGGCGGCGGCCCGCACCCGGAATCACCGGGTCTGGGC
>JALYLC010000767.1 GCA_030774435.1 Actinomycetota bacterium | reverse complement strand
GGCTCGCCGAGCGCGACGCGGCGCTGGACGAGCGCGAGGCCCGCGCCGGGCAGCTCGTGGAGGAGCAGCAGCGCGAGCTGGAGCGGGTCGCGGCGATGACTCAGGGCCAGGCGCGCGAGGCGCTGCTGGCCCGCGTGGAGGAGCAGGCGCGGCACGACGTGGCGCGGCGCATCCGCACGATCGAGGACGAGGCGCGCATCGAGGCCGATCGCCGCGTGCGCAACATCATCTCGATCGGCATCCAGCGCACGGCGTCGGCGCATGCTGCCTCGACGACCGTCTCCAGCGTGACGCTGCCGTCCGACGAGATGAAGGGCCGGATCATCGGCCGCGAGGGCCGCAACATCCGCGCTCTCGAGAACCTCACCGGCGTCGACGTGATCATCGACGACACGCCCGGCGCCGTCCTGCTCTCGGGCTTCGACGGCATGCGCAGGGAGATCGCGCGCCTGACGCTCCAGCGGCTGATCGCCGACGGGCGCATCCACCCGGCGCGCATCGAGGAGTGCTACGGCCAGGCCAAGCAGGAGGTCGAGGAGGAGATCGTCCGCGCCGGCGAGCAGGCCAGCTTCGATGCCAAGGTCCCCGGGCTGCATCCCGAGCTGCTCAGGGTGCTCGGGCGCCTCAAGTACCGCACGAGCTACGGCCAGAACGTGCTCAGCCACTCGGTCGAGGTCGCGCACGTGGCGGCGATCATGGCCGCCGAGCTGGGCGCCTCCCAGAAGACCGCGCGCCGGGCGGCCCTGCTGCACGACGTCGGCAAGGCGCTCACGCACGAGGTCGAGGGCTCGCACGCCATCATCGGCGCTCAGCTGGCGCGCAAGCATCGCGAGTCCGCGGCCGTGGTGCACGCGATCGAGGCCCATCACTTCGAGGTCGAGCCGCAGACGATCGAGGCCGTGCTCGTGCAGGCGGCGGACGCGATCTCGGCGGCGCGCCCGGGGGCGCGCGGCGAGACGATGGAGCATTACGCCAAGCGGCTCGAGGACCTCGAGCGCATCGCCACCTCCAAGCCTGGCGTGGAGCGCTGCTTCGCGATGCAGGCCGGGCGGGACGTGCGCGTGATGGTGAAGCCGGACATGATCGACGATGACGCCGCCACCATCCTCTCGCACGAGATCGCGCGCGAGATCGAGGACAGCCTCGAGTACCCGGGTCAGATCCGCGTGACCGTGATCCGCGAGCTGCGGGCGACGGACGTCGCGCGCTAGCTTGTGAGAACTGGTTTCACAAGTGGCGGGGCGTTCGGAGGTCTCGAATCGCCTGCGGTCTGGTTGTCGGGCGTAGTGAGTGGTGGTGGGCGATTGGGGTCGTCCGACAACCAGACCTGTGGCGACCCTGGGCCCGCGCAAAGTGCCACGCGCGCCCAGGGGCTTCGCGGGAGCGACTCTTGAAACCAGTTCTACGTCGTGCCCCATGACGTGGCCTGCGTGGGCCCGGCCGGCGTCGATGTCATCCTCGACGGGCTCGAAGCCCTGCCTGTCAACGGCGAGCTCGCCCACGCCGCGCGCTCGGAGGTCGCCCCCGGCGGCGCCTGCAACGTCGCCATCGCCTGCTCGAGGCTGGGCCTGCGCAGCGCGCTCGTCGCCCCGGTCTGCCAGGACGATCTCGGCTCGCTGCTGACCGCGCGGCTGGCCGGCGCCGGCGTCGACTGGATCGGTCCTCCCGGCCTGCGCACACCCGTGAGCGTTGCCCTGGCGAGCACCGGCGAGCGCGCGTTCGTCCAGGCCGGCGACCCGCGCCCGCTGCTTGCCACCGACGTCGGGCTGCTGGCGCCGCGCGCGGTGATCGGCGATGTCGAGGGGATCGTCGCCCACCCGGATGCGCCCCGCATGTACGCCACCTGCGACACGGTGCAGGCGCACCAGTGCGCGGGGCGGCCCGAGCAGCTGATCGGCGCGGCCGGCACCCTGATCGTGAATTCGGGCGAGGCCGCGCTCGTTACGGGACAGAGCGATCCCGAGGAGGCGGCGGTGCTGCTCGCGCGGCTCGTCGCCACCGCGATCGTCACGCTCGGGGCCGAGGGCGCGGTCGCCGCGAGCGGCGGGATCGTCGCGCACGCGGAGGCACCTCGGCAGGCGGCGCGTGCGCTCATCGGCGCCGGCGACGTCTTCGCAGCGGCCTATGTCTGGGCCGACCTCGCGGGCTCGCCCCTGGCCGAGCGCCTCGCGCTCGCCTGCCTCTACGCGACGCTCTCGCTGCGAGCCCCGAGCGTGCTGAAGGGCGCGCTCAGCTTGCGCGAGCTGATGCGCGCGGCCGAGACGCACGGCGTCCCGATGCCGCCCGGCACCACCGGCTGATCTGCGCAGATCGGGGTCTGACCCCGGTTTGTGCATCTGCGCTGCCGAGCCGCGAGAGCTTCCTAGACTCCACGGCGAGACCGTTCAACCGCCTGGAGGCACGCGCCGATGAGCACGCCCGAGGTCACGTCGTTCCACACGCAACTGCCGGTGAAGCTGAGCTTCGGCGACGGCGTCATCGCCGAGCTGCCGGATGTCCTCGCATCGCTCGGCGCGGAGAGCGTCTTCGTGGTCGTCGAGGCGCCCGTGGTCGGCAACGAGGGCGTCGAGGCCGCGATCGCGGCCACCGCTGCCGACGGCATTCGCGTCGAGCGCTACCTCAAGGAAGCCGGCGAGCCGACGTTCGTCGCGTCGGACTACGTCGCCCGAGCGATCGTCGAGGGCAACTGCCAGGCGGTGATCGGCATCGGCGGCGGCTCGGCGCTCGACCTCGCCAAGGCCGGGCGCCTGCTGGCCGACGCCGGCGGTTCGCCGTGGGACTATCTCGAGGGCGGCCGGCCGTTCGCGGCGCCGGCGCTGCCGCTCGTGCTGTGCCCCACGACCTCCGGCACGGGCTCCGAGGTCTCCGGCGCGTCGGTCCTGACCGACACCGAGCGCGATCGCAAGGTCGGTCTCGCGAACGGCTGGATGCGCGCGCAGCACGCGCTCGTCGACCCGCTGCTCACGCTCGGACTGCCGCCGGGGCCGACGGCGCACTCGGGCGTGGACGCCCTGGCCCAGGCCATCGGCGCCTGCACCGTGCGCGACGGCAATCCGCTCTCGGTCGCATTCGGGCTCGAGGCGGTGCACCACATCGGGCGCTCACTCGAGCGAGCGTTCAAGGACGGCTCGGACCGCGACGCGCGCCGGCAGCTCTCCTGCGGCAGCCTCACCGGCGGGCTGTCGATGAACCTCTCCGACTGCGCCGCCGACCACGCCCTGGGCCAGGCCATCGGCTCGATGCTGCATCTCCCGCACGGGCTGACGATCGGCCTCGTGCTGGCCGAGACGCTCGATCGCTCGCGCGTCGACTGCACTGCGCGGCTGGAGCGCGTCGCCGACGCGCTGGGCGAGCCGGACGACGGCTCGGGCGACGGCTCGCGCGCCGTGCGCGCCGTACGGCGGCTGCTCAAGGCGGTTTCCTTCCCGACGATGAGCGAGGCGGGGGTGCGCGAGGAGCACGTCGAGCGCCTGACCGAGCTGACCCTGACCGAACAGGCCTTCTTCTTCGACTACGACTGCCACGACTGGTCGCGTGACGAGGTCGCCGGCGCCTTTCGCGAGGCGCTCGCCCTGGCCGCCCGGTGACGGGCATCCACGACAACCACAACCACCTCGTCGCAAACGGCGACCCCGTCGCGATGCTGCGGGCCGCCGAGGCCAAGGGGCTCGCGGGCTTCTCGTTCACCGAGCACGTTTTCCATCTCGACGAGCCGCGCGTGGCCAGCCGCTACCTGGGCACGCGCTGGGACGGCGAGCTCGAGGGGCCTCCGATCGGCGTCGGGCAGTACCTGGGCGAGATTGCGGAGGCCGCGCAGGCCGTCCCGGCGGTCGTCGTCGGAGCCGGCCTCGAGCTCGAGCACTGGCCCGACGACCCGCGTGTGCGCGAGGTGCAGGACGCGTTCGTGGCCGCACACGCCGACGACTGGGACCTCATCCTCGGCTCCGTGCACTGCCTCACCGGCGACCACTCGATCTTCGACCCGTCGACGCCGCTCTCCAGCGGCACCGCCTGGGACGACTACTTCGAGCGCTTGGGCGATGCCGTCGAGCATGGCGGCTTCGACGTCGTCACGCATCCGGTGCGGCTCGCCGTGAGCCGTCCCGACGTGCCTGGCGACCTGGCGCGGCAGCTCGACCGCCTGGCCGAGCTCGCCGCTGGCGCCGACGTCGCGCTCGAGGTCAACGGCTCGGATGTGCGCGTCTACCCGGAGCTGGTGCAGCTGCTGTGCGAGTCGATCGCGCGCGCCGGCGCGCCGGTCAGCCTGGGATCCGACGCGCACCGCCCGCACGGTGTGGGCGCGGTGCTGAAGGGCGTCGACCTACTGCGCGCGGCGGGCGTGCGCCACGCGGTCGCGTTCGAGCGCCGCCGCAGGCGCGACGTCGCCCTGTGAGGCGAGAGCCGCGCTCGGCCTTCGCGCTGCTCGGGTTCGCGATCAGCGTCTTCGTCGTCTCGTTCCCGCTGATGGTCGTCGCGCTGCGTGACTTCGGCCCGGCCACGGCCACGCTCGTGCGCATGGTCGCCGCCGCCGCGGTGCTCGCCGTGGCGGCGCGTGGGAGCTTCGACGCGCTGCGCGGGGCGGTGCCGCGCATCTTCGTGTTCGGCGCGCTCGGGCTCGGAGTGCAGTCCTGGCTGCTGGCCTACGCGATGACGCACGTCGGGGGAGCGCTGCCCGCTCTCGTGCTCGGGCTCGAGCCGATTCTGATCGGGCTCGTCGGCAGCCTCGTCGTGCGCGAGCACGTCGGGCTGCGCCTGTGCGTCGCGTTCGCCGTCGGCCTCGTGGGCGAGGCGGTCATCGCCGGCTTCGTCACTGCGGGCGTCGGCGAGCGCCCGCTGCTGCCGCTCGCGGCGCTGGCGGGCGTCGTCACGCTGTTCTCCGCCTACAGCGTTTCGCTGCGCGATCTGGCCGCATTGCCGTCGGCGGCCATCGTGTGCCTGTCATCGCTGGGCGGCGCCGTCGCGATGCTGCCGCTCGTGGCGATCGAGCTGGTGCGCGGGGATGCAGTCAAGGCCTTCCACGCGGGGTCCGTCATGGCGCTCGCGTTCACCGCGGTCGCCGCAGCCGGCCTCGGCTCCCTGGCCTGGGCCGCCGTGCTGTCGCGCGTGCGCGCGGCGGTGGCTGCGCTCGGCCTCTACCTGGTCCCGATCGGTGGAGCGCTCGCCTCCCATATCGGTCTGCGCGAGCCGCTGTATGCGCGTCACGCCGTGGGCGCGGCCATCGTGATCGGGGCGATCGTGCTCGCTCGCTCGTAGACTGGGCTGCGATGCGCCGCTACAGCGTCACCACGTTCGGCTGCCAGATGAACGTCCACGACTCCGAGCGCATGAAGGGGCTGCTCGAGTCGCTGGGCCTCGGCGAGGCGACCGCACCCGAGGAAGCCGACGTGCTCGTGTTCAACACGTGCACCATCCGCGAGAAGGCCGACGAGCGCTTCCACGCGCGCCTCATGGACGCGCGCGCCGCCAAGCTGCGCGACCCGTCGAAGGTGATCGTCGTCGGCGGGTGCTGGTCGGAGTCGGTCAAGGACGAGCTGTTCGAGCTGTACCCGTTCGTCGACCTGGCCTACGGCCCGGGCAACATCTCGCGCCTCGGAGAGTTCATCCAGGCCGGCGGCGACGTGCCGCGTGGTCACTTCTCGACGTTCGACGAGTTCTCGGGCGACCTGCCGATGCGCCGCGAGCGGCCCTTCCAGGCCTGGCTGCAGATCTCGCAGGGCTGCAACTCGACGTGCTCGTACTGCATCGTCCCCTCGGTGCGCGGCCGCGAGCAGTCGCGGCCCGCCGATGTCCTCGTGGCGGAGGCCGAGCGCTTCGCCGCCGAGGGCGTGCGCGAGCTGACGCTGCTCGGTCAGAACGTCAACTCCTGGGGACGCGACCTGCCGGTGGCCGATCGCCGCGGCTTCGGCGAGCTGCTGCGGCTGCTGGACGCCGTGCCCGGCATCGAGCGCATCCGCTACACGAGCCCGCATCCCAAGGACATGCGCGACGACGTCGTCGCCGCCCACCGGGAGTGCGCGTCGGTGTGCGAGCACGTCCACCTGCCGCTGCAGTCGGGATCGACGCGCATCCTCAAGGCGATGAGGCGCACGTACTCGCGGGAGCGCTTCGTGGCGCTCGCGCGGCGCCTGCGCGAAGCGGTGCCTGGCCTCGCGCTGACAACCGACGTGATTGTCGGCTTCCCGGGCGAGAGCGAGGACGACTTCGCCGAGACGCTGGCCGTCTGCGAGGAGGTCTCGTTCGATCACGCGTTCACGTTCATCTACTCGCCGCGGCGGGGGACGGATGCGGCGCGCATGGACGAGCAGGTCGCCGAGGACGTCAAGCGCGAGCGGCTCGAGCGCCTCGTCGAGGTCGTGCAGCGGCACGCTCACGCGCGCAATCAGCAACTGGTCGGGACGTTGCAGGAGGTGCTCGTCGAGGGGCCCTCGCGCACCGACGCGGACGTCCTGCGCGGCCGGACGCGCACGAACAAGACGGTGCTCCTGAGCGATGCGGAGCCCGGTGAGCTCGTCCAGGTGCGCATCGAGGCGGCGACCTCGCAGACGCTGCGTGGCGTGCGCGAGCGCGTGCCCGCGACCGTCTGAGCACGATGGTCGTCGGCATCTTCGGCGCAACGGCGTCCGGCAAGTCGGCGCTCGCCCTCGCGCTCGCGCGCCGTACGCCGTGCGAGATCGTGAGCGTGGATGCGATGCAGGTCTACGCCGGCGTCGAGACGCTGACGAACCAGCCCAGCGCGGCCGAGCAGGCCGAGGTGCCGCACCATCTGGTCGGCTACCTGCCACTGACGGCCTCGAGCTCGGTCGGAGCGCACGCGCCGCTCGCCCAGGCAGCGATCGACGCCGCCGCCGAGCGCGGGGCGATGCCGCTGGTCGTCGGCGGCACCGGCCTCTACCTGCGAGCC
>JALYLC010000766.1 GCA_030774435.1 Actinomycetota bacterium | reverse complement strand
CCGAGGAAGGCGACATCCACACCGGTGCGCCGCGCGACCTTGATCAGCCGCGACTTCTGGTCGGGGCCGACCCTCGCGAAGATCGTCGTCCCGGGAATCGCCTCGGCCAACGCGTCGTCGTCGAGTTGCTCGAGTTGGCTGCCCGTGATGACACCGGCGACGTCGATGCCGATGTCCCGGCATACCTTTGCGGCGACAGTCCCGTTGTCGCCCGTGATGATCTTGACCGCAATGCCGAGCGAAGCGAGCTCGGCGATAGCTGCGCCGGCGTCCGGCTTGGGCCGGTCGATGAACGTCAAGAACCCCTCGAGGTGAAGATCCTTCTCGTCTGCAGCCGTTGGCGATGTCAGGCCCGACGCTTGACGGGTAGCCATGGCGACGACTCGGGTGCCATCGGCGAAAAGCGCTTCAAGCACGGACGCAGCCGTTGCGGGAACATCGACGCAGCGCGCCAGCACCGCTTCCGGTGCGCCCTTGGTGATCAGCGTGACGCCACCCGCGGAGCGCATCACGACGGAGGCCAGCTGGCGGTCGTGGTCGAACGGCAATTGGCCGATTCGCTGGTAGGCGCGCACGCCCTCGGGGCTAACGAGGAGGGGCGCTGCTTCGGGGGCGGAGGCGACTGCGAGGTCGAGCGCGTTCCCCCCGACAGGGCCCTCCGACGTCACCGTCGTCTCGTTGCAGAGCAGGCCATCGAGGAGCGTGGTCGTACTCGGTGCGCCCGCAGCGTCGAGTGCTTGATGAAACGTGATCGCACCCTCGGTCAGCGTGCCCGTCTTGTCCGTGAAGAGGACCTCGATGTTGCCGAGATCCTCGATCGTCACAAGGCGCTTCACGAGGACGCGCTTGCGAGCGAGCGCGCGAGAACCGCTTGAGAGGCTGACCGAGACGATCGCAGGCAGGAGTTGCGGCGTGATCCCGATTGCGATCGCGAGGGAGAAGAGCAACGCGTCGATCAACGGCCTGGAGAAGGCGACGTTGATCACGAAGATGGAGATCGTGAGAACGCCGGCGACCTTTACAAGCAGTTGCGAGAAGCCGCGCAGGCCGACCTGGAACGCCGTCTCGGCCTGCCGCTCGGAAAGGCCGGCGGCGATCTTCCCGAATGCCGTCTGCTTGCCGGTCGAAACGACGACGCCACGACCTGCTCCCTCATGCACCACGGTGCCCATGAACGCGCACGCGGGGAGGTCGAGCGGTGAGTCGCCCGCCGCGGCAACCCCCGGTGCCTTTGCGACCGGGAGCGACTCGCCGGTCAGGACCGCCTCATCGCATTCGAGTCGCGTGGCACTCAGCAGACGAAGGTCGGCGGGCACGATGTCCCCGACTCGCAAGGCGACAACGTCGCCGGGCACGAGCGCTGCAACGTCCACAGAGACCTGCCTGCCATCACGCCAGACAAGTGCCTCGTGGTGGAGGTCGCGGTGAAGCGCAGCAACGGCGTTGGCGGCGCGGAATTCGTTCACAAAGCCGAGACCCACGCTGAGCGTGACGATCGCCGCGATGATCGCTGCGTCCGTCGGATCGCCCGTGAGTCCCGAGACGACCGCTGCGGCGAGTAGAAGGAGAAGCAGCGGATTCCGGAGCTGGCGCCAGAGAATCGCGACGGGCGACACGCGGCGGATCGAGAGCGCGTTGGGACCGTATGCCCGTAGTCGTGCCGCAGCTTCGGGCGCGCCCAGCCCGCTGTCGTCGCTGTCGAGCCGCGCGAGCACTGCATCGCCTGGCAACGCCCCTGCACTCGAGACATCGAGCACAGCGCGAGGTGCTGGTGTAACGCTCACGACGTTGCCGTTGCGGCCGGGACCCGCTCACCTGGGAAGCGTCGCCCGGCGAACGCGGTCGCGCTCTGCTCATATTCGGATCCGACGTGGCGGGCGCGGATCGGCTGATTCTTGTCCTGATCGACGGTCATCGAAGTCTCGACGTATTGTCACGGCACGTACGGGACTTGCGTCGACCACGGCCCGTCACGCCGCCAGGCGTGACGGGCCGGTTGAGTCTGCTGCTACGGTCAGGAGCCCGCGGCGGCGATGACGGCTGCGTGGCGGACGATCGTGACCGGCACGGGGGACTTCCGGACGAGCGCGTGGGACACGCTGCCCAGCACGGCGCCCGAGAGCGAGCCCATGCCGCGCGAGCCGACGACGAGGAGGTCTGCCCCGAGTGTCGTGGCAGCGCTCGCGATTGAGTCCACGACGTCGCCGTGCGTGGCGTGCGGGGTGGCCTCCAGGCCAGTTGCACGAGCGACCTGGGCGGCGGCATCGGCGATGTGCTCGGGTCCAAGGATCTCCTCGACTTCGAGGATCGGCGCTCCGGAGCCGGCGCGACCGGCCAAGCGAGGCGGTCGAACGGATACGACGTGCAGCGCTGCGCCAGCCTCCTTGGCGAGCTCGATCGCTACTTCGAGCGCCTGGTTGGCGGGCCCGCTGCCGTCGGTGGCGATCAGGATGTTCTTCATGACCCTTCCTCTCGTTGCCCTCGAGCTCCGGACCCGCGGTGCCCGTCAAGCATGGCGCGCCGCGACCCCACGTGCAATCGGGGAGAAGGCGCAACCTGCCTTCGGTTTTTCCGAACGCCGCCCGCGCTGAGCTCAGGCTGATCCGATATCGACGATGCGCCGCTCCAGTGCGTAACGCACGAGTTCCGCGCGGGTCGAGAGGCGGAGCTTGTCCAGGATGTGACGGCGGTGCGCCTCGATGGTGCGCACGCTGAGATACAGCTGCCCGGCGATCTCCTGATTGGTGTAGCCGAGCGCGATCAGACGCAGGATTTGGCGTTCTCGATCTGTCAAATCATCCTCTGGCTCGCGCATCATGATTCCACCCTTGTTCGCGCCTTCCGGGGGTTGCAGCGCAACTGCGCGACGCCGGATAGCCGGGGCGGGCTCTTCTCACAGTGCCCATTCGCGGGGGCGCTCGTCTTCTCGATTAGCCACATATGTCACAAAGTGGCATAGTGCGACACAAAGGCCTAACGGGAGAGGTGGTTGTGATGCGGCTACGTATGCGGAAGAAATGGAGCATCGCGGTCGTCGGAGCTGCGGTGGCCGGAACGTTTGCCGCCGTCGCTCTCGGATCCGTGCCGGTGGGCGTGACGCTAACGACCCTCGTCACTGCAAACGTCCCCAACGAGATCCGGGTGCATGCCGACGGGATCAAGTTCCGCACGACAGGCCCGGTCGGCGTTCGCGTTCAGAAGATCGACGTCGCGCCCGGCGGCGTTAGCGGCTGGCATCACCACCCCGGCATGGCGATCGTGTCTGTGGCCTCAGGCGAAGTGACCTTCACCCTCTCAGACTGCAGCGCGACGACGTACGGCCCAGGCCTTCCGGCAGGCTCCGCGTTTATCGAGAGCGGCACTGACCCGGGACAGGTCTCGAGCGTCGGAGGTGCGACCATCTATGCGACCTTCGTAGCGCCGCAGGCTAGCCCGCCCGTCTTCCGGATCGAAGACCCAGCGCAGCCGCAGCCCTGCGTGCCCCCCGCGGACGACGAGCACCACGGTGGCGACAACTCGGACAGCGGCGGCGACCACCACTAAGAGGGAGCGCATGCATCGCCTATCCCCCCGGTCGCAGGCTGCGAGCCTGCGCACCGGGGGTTGGGCGCGTTAGTTACGCCTCAAAGGGGTTAGGGCGCGCGGCCGTTTTGGAGTAGTTCGCTCACGAGCCTCCTCTCCCTTTGGGAGTTGGAGCAGATGGACGTGGACGAGGAGTGCTAGTTCGGATCTCGTCCGCGGGTCTCGAGCCGATGTTGCGCGGGCTTTCGCGCTGGTTGTCCACGCCCG
>JALYLC010000765.1 GCA_030774435.1 Actinomycetota bacterium | reverse complement strand
TCGACCATCTTCGCCGACCCATCGATCCCGAAATAGCTGGCGCAACCCGCTCCGAGCAATCGACGGCCAAGTGCCGCGGTCCCGCATCCGAGATCGAGCACGCGCATTCCCCCAACGTCGCCGAGAGCATCTAGAAGAGCAGGCTCCTCCATGACGTAGTTGGCGCTCGATGGCCCAGCCTCCACCGCCGCGACATACGTCTCGAACACTGCGTCCTCGTCGTAACGCATCGCCCATCGCGGGAGCGTCCGGGCCTGGCTTGCCGTGACGGCTCCCTAAATCGGACACGCCGCCCAACCTACGCGACGAGGCAGCACGGCGCAAATCCACCGACGATGCGTCGTACAGAGCTCGAGGCCAGCGGTCTTTAATCCCCATCGCGGGCGCCTGGAGCGCCCAGTCAGGCACCGTCGTACCCGGCGGCGCTGTCCACGCTGATTGCGCCACGGCGCACGTTCCTGCCTCGCCCACCACGGCCGCACCAGCCACGGCTCTACACACCGAGATTCGCGCGCACCCGCCGGTCCTGCGCCAGAGACTCCGCGACCGCAAGCGTTCCGAGCACTGCCTCCCGCACCTGCCGGCGACCGTGAATGGCATCGCCGTGCCCAGGCAGGATCCGGTCGATCGTCATGCCGGCGAGCAGCTGCATGCTGTCGACGTACTGGTCGAGGTTCGAGAGCCACAGACTGCAGAGCTGGCCGAGCACGAGCTCGCCACCGGCGCGGGGACCGAACACCACGTCACCGGCCACGGCGATCGTCTCTCCGCGGTGCTCGAAGCTGAAGAGGGCCGAATCCGGACTGTGCCCTGGCAGGTGCCGCGCGGCCACCGCAACGCGCCCGAGGGGGAACTGCTCGCCGTCCGCGACGGGGCTGTCGACGCGAAACGGATCGAACCGATAGGTCGGTCCGTGCACCTGATAGCCGACGAGCCGGTAGTCCCCGCGCGCGAGGAAGCCCGCGCCCACGGCGCTGAGCCGTGTGCGCGCCGAGCATTCGGCCTGCCAGCCGGCAGCAGCCTGCGTGTGATCCCAATGCGAGTGCGTGAGCAGGAGGTCGGTCAAGTCGCCGGCGTCGAAGCCGGCGGCCCGGATGTTCGCCTCGACGGCAGGTCGCCCTGCGCGCGTGCCGGCGTCGACCAGGACCACTGCGCCATCGAGCGCGAGCAGGTAGACGTTGGCGTCGTCCTCATGCGAGAGCGCCGCTGCCGTTCCGCCCCAGCTGCCCCCGCCGACGCGCCAGATTCCCGGGACGACGTCGATCGGCCCTCCTCGGCGACGGGCGTCCGCGGTACGGGCGGCGCTCACCGGGCCGCCCCGGCAGTCAGGCCGGACACGACCTGGCGCTGCAGGATGAGGAAGGCGAGGACCGGCACGAGCATGATCAGCGTGGCGCTCGCGAGCGTGCCGCTCACGTTGAAGCCGAACTGCGAGCGGAAGCTCGCGAGCGCGAGTTGCACGTTCTGATTGCCGAGCGACACCGTGAACAGGTTGGCGAAGAAGAACTCGTTCCAGATGCCGATGAAGACGACGACCGCGACGGTCGCGAGCCCTGGTCTCGCCAGCGGGACGACGATCCGGGTCAGGATCGTGAGATAGCCGGCGCCCTCCACCATCGCGGCTTCCTCGGTCTCGACGGGGATGCTGACGAGGAAGGCGCGCAGGATGACGAACGAGAGCGGGAAGAAGAGCGCCGAGTAGAACAGGATCAGCCCGAGCTTCGTGTCGAACAGGCCGAGCTCGCGGACGATGAAGAACTCGGGGGTGGCGAGCCCGACGACGGGCACCGCGAGCGCGAGGCTGAATGCGCCGGCAATGCCGTTGCGGAGCGGGAAGCGGAAGCGCGCGACCGGGTATGCGGCGAGCAGCGCCGTCGCGAGCGCGCCGAGCGTCCCGCACACCGCGTAGAGCAGGGAGTTGAAGAGGAAGTGCTGCAGGTGGATCTGCGAGAAGCTGTCGCGGTAGCCCTGCAGGGTGAACGGTCGCGGAACGGGGCTCGAGTCGGTGTAGATCTGCGCTCCGGTCTTGAGCGACGACACCATCACCCAGAGCGTCGGCACGAGCGCGACGGCCGCAAGCGCGCCGAGCAGCGCGTAGCAGCCGATGCCGCCCGCCATGCGCTCGAAGCGACTCGTCCGGGTGACCGCCGTGACGCTCACAGGTCGCGCTCCCCGATCCGGAACGCCCGGCGGACGCAGATGATCAGGAGCGCCCCCGTCACGACCACGCACATGCCGACGGCATTGGCATAGCCCCACTGGTCATTGGTGTACGCGCGGTACGCGTAGAGCACGAGCGTGACAGTCGCATCACCGGGCCCACCCGACGTCAGGATGAAGACGATGTCGAAGAGGGCGAGATAGCCAAGCAGGGTGATGAGCACACAGGTGCCGATCACGTTCCGGAGCATCGGCAGCGTGATGCGCAGATGTTGCTGCAGCGCGCCCGCGCCGTCGACCCGCGCAGCCTCGTAGAGCGTCGCCGGAATCGAGGCGACCTCGGCCATCACGAGGATCATCACGAAACCGACGATGAAGACGAACGTCCCGATCACGGCGGGCAGGGCCGTCTGCAGGCCGAACAGCCAGTCGCGATGGCGATCGAGCCCGATCGCGCCGAGCACGCTGTCGAGCAGGCCGTAGCGCGGGTTGTAGAAGATCGAGAAGACGAGCGCATAGGCCGCGCCCGAGATCACGAATGGCAGGAAGAGCACCGCGCGGAAGATCCGCCACCCCGGCGGTCGCTGCGACAGGATGATCCCGGCCGCGCAACCGAGGGGAACCTGGATGAACACGCCGGCGGCGGCGTAGATGACGGTGTTCTGCGCCGCCTTCCAGAATGTCGGATCCCGGAAGACCGCCTCATAATTGTCGGCTCCGACATAGCTCCAGCCCACCAGGCTCCAGTCGGAGAACGACGTGACGGCGAGCACGCCGAGTGGCACGAGGAAGAAGACGGTGAAGAGACACGCGCCCGGCAACAGCGAGAGGGCGATCGGGAGACCCGTTCCCCGTGGTGGGCGGTTGTGGGCGAGGTAGCGCGCTAGCGAAGAGCTCGCGCCTCCGCCCGTCGTCTCGCGTGCCCTCACGAGCGGAGATCGTAGTGTGGCCATGTCCATCCCGCCCCCCTCCGTCGATGCCGTCGCAGAGTCCGGGCGGCCCGCCTCGGCGGGCTGCCCGGTCGAGCGCCGACGCGTCTTAGGTGCCGGTCTTCGTCGCGGCCGCCGAGAGCTTGCCGAGGAAGTCGCTGGTGCTCAGGCCGCCCTGCACGTACGCCGGCCAGTCGTTCGTCCATTCCTGGAAGAACGCGGCGGGTGTGGCGAAGTACGCGTCGGTGTAGGTGAACTTCACCTTTGCGGACTGCTGCACGAGGTGGTATGCAAGCGGCTCGAGCTTCGCCAGCTGTGCCTTCGAGAGCGCGAGCTTGACGGGCGGGTACGCGCCGGTCTTGAGCGTCTGCTGGAACGAGAGCTGCGGCGAGCTGACGAACTTCAGGAAGGCGGTCAACGCCGCCTGCTTCGCGGGATCGCGCGTCCCGCTCACCCAGCCGCCGTTCCCGGCGACGACGATCAGTCCGCGTGAGCCGGCGGTCCAGCCGGGCGCCGGTGCGTAGCCGATCTGCGAGTACAGGTCGGGGCTGGCGTTCTTGCCCTTGATGTCGGACTGCACCATCCAGGGGCCGTTCGCGATCATCGCGGCCTGTCCCTGGACGAACGGCGTGGCGGCGTTGTTGTAGTCGCCGGTGAAGGCGTCCGCGTTGACGTACCCGTTCGTGTGCAGCGACTTGAGGAACTCCGTGGCCTGCACGACGGATCCGTTCGTCGCGTAATTGCCCTGCGCCGTCCCGCTCAACAGGAACGTGCGTCCGCCCGGCTTGGTGCCGATGAGGTTCGCCCACATCAGCAGCGTGACCCAGTTGCCGTCCATCGCGAAGCAGGTGATGCCGGCGGCCTTGAGCTTCGCGCAGTCGTCGGAGAACTCCGCCCAGGTGGCGGGGAACGTCGAGATCCCGGCCTTTGCGAAGAGCGCCTTGTTGTAGTAGATGCCGATCGAGTCGCGCTCTTCCGGAATCGCGAAGATCCGTCCCTTCGGGTCGGTCAGCGCCGCGAACGAGCCCGGGTAGAACGAGCGCTTCCAGGTCTTGTCGGCCGCGAGTGCCGGCGCGAGGTTGAACAGCTTGCCGCTCCCCCCGAGCGTCTGCAGCTCGGATCGCTGCAGCAGGAAGACGTCGGGCAGGTCGTTCGCAAGAGCGAGTCGCTGGTAGTACTGGAGCCGCTGCGGACCGGAGCCCGCGTACGGGTTCTGGACGATCTTGACCTTGTAGCGGCCCTCGTACTTCGCGTTGAACTGCTTGACCGCCTGGTAGTTGAACTGGAGGAACGGATCGGTCGGGCTGTTCTGGCAGGCCGAGCACGTGATCGTCACGACTCCCGCGCCGTGGCGAGCAGAGCTCGCGCCGGCCGCCGGAACCACCGCCAGTGCGGCGAGTGCGAGCGCCAGGACCCCCGGCCACGTGGGCAGACGTCCCGCGAGCCGCTGCCTCATACGTATCCCCTTCCGATGGTGCTGCATCACACCGCCCCCCTTCGTCGAGAAGCTATTATCGAAGCACTTCGACGACTATATGGACCTTCGGCGGCATTGTCAAGCGATGGTATCCGCTAGCATCGAAGCACTTCGATGACGACGCGGGTCAACCCCCCTTCCACGATCTACGACGTGGCGACCATGGCCGGTGTGAGCATCTCCACCGTCTCGCTCGCGCTCAACTCGCCCAACCGCGTCAAGCCGGCGACGCTGAGCCGGGTGCTCGCGGCGATCGACGAGCTCGGATTCGTACCGAAGAGCGAGGCAGTCACGCGCGCACGCCGCGGGATCGGGCGCATCGGCGTGATCGCGCCGTTCACGACCTATGCGTCATTCGCTCGGCGCCTCAACGGCGTGCTGCGTGCGGTACGCGCGCACAGCTGCGAGGTCGTCGTGTACGACCAGGAGTCGGCCGCCAGCTCACAGCTCGCGACCCTGCCGCTGACGCGCCGCCTCGATGGGCTGATCGTGATGTCGCTTCCGTTCAGCGACGAGATCGCCGAGCGGCTCGCCGACCAGAACATCGACACCGTGCTCGTGGAGGTCGTCCGCGACGGGTTCTCGAGCGTCACGATCGACGACACCGCGGGCGGCCGCATGGTCGCGGATCTGCTGGTGGCGCGCGGCCACGAGCGCTTCGCGTTCATCGGCGAGGAGCAGCGGTCCCATCACTACCTGTCGCTGTCGGAGGCGCGGCTCTCGGGGTTCCGTGAAGCCCTGGCCGCGCAGGGCCGGCTCCTGCCCGAGGCCAACGTGCGCACGACCTCCCACAACCTCGAAGCCGCCGAGCGTGCCGCCGGCGACTTGCTCGACTTGCCCGAGCCACCGACCGCGATCTTCGCCCACGACGACCTGCTCGCCAGCGCGGCGCTCAAGGTCGCGCGCCAGCGGAGCCTCTCGGTCCCGGGCGACCTCGCCGTCGTCGGCTTCGACGACAGCGACATCGCTCAGCATCTCGGCCTCACGAGCGTGCGCCAGCCCCTGGAGGAGTCCGGCGCCCTTGCGACCGACACCCTCCTCGCGCAGATGGCCGACCACGGCCGGCCACGCCAGCACATCAGCCTCGAGCTCACGCTCGTCGAGCGCGACACCACCTGAGAACTGGTTTCAAAAGTCGCGTTCGTGGTCGAGACCCCCGAACGCCCCGCCACTTTTGAAACCAGTTCTGAGAAGCGTCACTCCGGGCACCGGCTTGCGACCCGCGTTGCGTCAGCTGGTCGAGGAGGAGCGGGTGAGGCGTTCCGATGCGCTGTTGCGTCCCCACCGCTCGAGCGCGTCGGCTGCCCCACCGACCCCTCCGAGCAGACTGAAAAAGCCCATGCCGCAGAGGTAGAGAACCACGACGACGATCCACGACAACATCTCGTGCCTCCTTCGGGTGGAGCGTGCATCCTACTCGCGCGTGATCGAGGGAGACCGCTCGAGCCGTCAGAGGGCCCTCTCCCAGCCTTCCTCTCCATCCGACCACGGGACCGCAGTGCCGCGTTTGAAGATCAGCGCGTCCGCATCCTCACCGGGCCAGACGCCGATCTTGTCGCTATCGGGGTAGACGGAAACGGCCGGCACGCGCGAGCTCGAGAGCATCAACATCCTGGCCGGCGACTCGCTGCGGTTCATCACCTTGTGCGCGCCGGCGGGACCGGAAGGGAAGCGGACGAGGTCTCCGCGCTCGAGATTGCGCTCCCCGTCAGGTGTGCGCACCACGAGCGTCCCGTCGACAACGAGCAGCCATTCCTCCTCGTACTCGTAGTGATACGGGCACGAGCTCTGACCGGGTTCGAGGTCGTAGATGAACATCGCCGTCTCGGTCGATCCCACGGCTCGGGCCACGTCGACCCTGCCCTCGAGGTTCTCGACGCTGAGGATGTTGACGCCGTGCATCCGCGCATTATCGACGAGGCGACGCCGTGAGCCCTGACCAGGCTGGAGCTCGACGCCTGCAACTCGGCGACGGCGACCTGGACTCCGACGACTACGAGCGCCGGCTGGGCGATGTCCTCACTGCGACGGCGCTCGCCGCGTGGGCTGCACCGCGCTGCTCCAAGTGAGCTTCACCGTCCGCTTGAACTCGCGTGTGTTGCCGGCGGTGTCGACGACACCGACCGTGATCGTCGCGGCCACGCTCTTGCGCGCCTCGACGGCCGTCTTGATCTTCGCGAACGCTGCCCTGACAGCCCTCGTGGTGCCCATCGGCCGCAGTTTCAGCGTCGTGCTCTGACCCGCGGCGATCGCGGCGGTCGCGTGTGTGAGCTCGATCGTGTAGCTGACGCCCTTGATCTTCACCGTGCCGTTCGCGGTGGCGACGACGCGGCCTGTCGCGGGAGCGGTCACCTTCGTGCCGATCCACAGCGAGGAGCCCGTGACCTGCTGGGTGCCATCGCGGGTGACCGTGGTGCCGGCCACCGCGTTGATCGAAGGTCTCTGCGTGATGGACGGGAGGACCGCCAGGATGGGCGCGATGATCTCCCCGGCGCCGCCGGTCACACGGGGTGCGCCGCCGGTCACGCCGGGTGCGCCGGCGAGCGCGAGGGCGAGGGTGAGGGCCTGCCGGGCGATCCCCACGTTGCCGGCAGGATCCGGAACCGAGACGACGACCGCCCACGTGCCCTCGGCGACAGCGGTCGGAGTGGCGTTCCACGTGCCGTTGGCCTGCAGGAGCGTCGTCATGGTCTGACTGGCGATCGACACCGTGACGATCGTGCCGGGCGCCGCGTCCGACGTCCCCGTGATGGTCGGTTCGACATGGCTCGTCGTCGCGACCGCCCCACCGTTCACCGCGACGGCCGGAGGCACCGTGTCGACGATCAGCGTCTGGGTGAAGCTCGCCAGGTTCCCGGCCGTGTCGGAAACCGTCACGACCACGCGATGCGGGCCGTTGGAGAGGGCGGAGGCGGTCACGGACCAGGACCCGTCGCCCTGAACGGCGCCGGATAGCGTCTCGTCGGCGAGGCTCACGGTCACGGCAGTGCCGGGCGCGACGTCCGCGGTCCCGGAGATGTCCGGTGTCGCGTCCATGGTCAGAGCGTTCGCCCCGCCGGCGGTCGTCAGCGCGGGTGGGGCGGTATCGACGGTCAGCCCCTGGCTGACGGTGCCCGGGTTGCCGGCCGGGTCGATGACGGAGGCAGTCACGGTGCGGGTCCCGTCGCTCAGTGCGTGCGGGGTCACGTTCCACGATCCATCGGACTGCACGAGCGCGGTCAGCGTCAGCGAGCCGACGCCCACGACGACGACCGCGCCGGGCGCGACGTCGCTGGTACCGGCGATCGTCGGGGTCGGGTCATTCGTGCTCACGGACAGTCCGCCGTCGAGCGTGACGACCGGCAGCACCGTGTCGACGGTCAGCTGCTGGCCGGCGCTCCCCGGATTTCCTGCCCCGTCGCTGACCGAGGCGACAACCGGGTAGGTGTCGTTCGCCAGGATCGCCGAGGTCACCGACCAGAGGCCGTCGGTTGGGGTGGCAGTGAGGGCCTGCCCGTTGATCGTCACGGTGACGACTGCCGGTGCCTCGACGTCGGTCGTGCCGCTGAGCGTCGGAGTCGTGTCGGTCGTGATCGCGGCGGCCCCGCCGGCGATGGTGACCACGGGCGGGGAACTGTAGAACTCGTTGGCGTCGAGCGTGAGCGCGCCGTTGCGAGCGAACGCACGGCCGTTGACCATGCTTCCGTTGCCCACCGCGACCGCGTCCAGTGCCATGAGCGTCCCCGCGAAGTCCGCGTTCGCGCCGATGGCGCCGGCACCAGCGACCTGCCAGAACACCCGGGACGCCCGGGCGCCATTGATCAGGACGACGTGGCTTCCGGCGGCCATGGCCATGGCGCCGTTCACCTGGAAGACGAAGACGGCGTTCGGGTTGCCGCCACCGTCGAGTGTCAGCGTTCCGGTGTTCGACACCGCGCCGGGAACTCTGTGCAGGCCGGGCGAGATGGTCTTGCCGGCCAACGCGAGTGCGAGCACGTCGCCGCCAGTCCGACTGGCTACATCGTCATACGCCGCGACGAGGTCGTCGTGGGCCCGTGCGGCGGCCGGGTTGCCGACGTTGAGCGCGCCGGTGTAGGTCCCGGGCGGGAAGCCGGTCGGTTGTGTGTTCGCCTTGACGCCGAGGTCGCCCCGGAGCGTGGTGTGCGGAGCGCCATCAGCGCTGACGGTGTTGCCGACGGACGCGCCGCTCAACACGGCGTAGGTCGAAGCCTCGCCCAGGTCCACCATGGTCGTCGGAGTGACGACGGCGGACGGTGCGGCCTCTCCGAAGCCGGCGATGAGCAGCGAGCCGGCGAGCGCTCCGAGGCGGAGCGCCTTGACCCAGCGGCTGCTCATGCCGTCGGAGTGCGGGTCGAGAGGACGAGCGGCAATTGCTGACCGGACATGGCGAGCTCCTCCAAAGGGGCTGCAGGCTGTCCGAGCCAGGCGGGTTGACTTTATGTCAAAGTTGCTATCGGCACAAAGCTCGCAAACTTGAGCCGGTTCGCCGGCGGCGCATGAACTCAGCCGCGCTGACCACCCGCGCTGCTCGGCGCCCAGCTCCGGTGCCGGCCGCACCGAAGCCGCCGGCTTACTCGGCGCCGATGACCTTGAAGTTCTGGTTGACGAAGATGTGGTGCGGCCAATTGACGCCGATGTAGTGGACGTTGTACTGACCGTTGCTCAGCTTCACAACACGGTTGACGACGCCCCCCGGATAGGCGGCCAGCGCCGCTTCCGTCGCCTTGTTCGCTGCGGCTCCGCTGACGATCGTCCCCGACCCCTGACTGAAGTTCGCCGGGATCTGGCCGACCTTCTTCGCGGTGGTCGGTGCACCCTGCTGGAAGGGGATCACCTTGGCCGCCGAGGAAGTCGCAGAGGCGCCGCCAGCCGGTTGCAGGATGACCTGCGTGGCCGTGATGGTCGTACCGTTGGTCGTTCCGAGTACCAGGATGCGTTCGCCTGTCGCAATGGCGGTCGCCGAGGTCGAGCTTGTCCCCTTGCGGTATTTCGTGGAGGCCGCCTCGTGGACGGTCACCTTCTGACCCGCTGATGTCTTCAGTGTCAAGCTCGACTTGGACATGCTGCTAACCGTGCCGGATGCTCCCCCTGCCGCCGGTCCAGACCGAGCGTTGGGTTGCACCTTCGCCGTCGTTGTCGTGCTGGCAGCGGCTGTAGTTGTCGTGCTGGCGGCGGCTGAGGTGCCGCCGGAGCTTGCGCTCGCGATCCCGTAGACGCCGGCCGCGATCGCGATGGCCGCCGCGCTGACCGCGATGGACATGTTGATCCTGTGGGAGAACATGAATCGATCCTTTCCTGGTCTGTTCAATCCTGGGAGACTGGTTGTCCCATCGGAAGTGAGCGTCGCATCTCAAACCGCCTGCGTCTTTGCGATCAGCATCCGTCTGCCGCGCCCGCGGGCCGCAATTTGCGAGTACCCGCTAGCTGGAACGCGGTCCGCTGGGAGCCCGACGGCCATCTCAGCCGCCCTGACCAGCCGCGGCCCCTGGCGCGCTCGCTGCACCGACGCCGCCGGGCAATCCGGCGGCCGTGCTCGGCACGCGCTTGGCGGTTGCGGAGATCGAGGTCGCGACGACGACCCCGGCCGAGTTCTTGGCGCCCTGGACGATCGCCGTGTCGCCCGGCTTGAGGCTGGCCTTCGTCACCTTGGCGTTGCGGGAGTAGGTGGTGGAGCCGGTCAGCGTGGCCTTGACGATCGCCCCGCTTGGGGACGTGAGGTAGAGGGTCTTGCCGGAGATCAC
>JALYLC010000764.1 GCA_030774435.1 Actinomycetota bacterium | reverse complement strand
GCCGTGGCGTCCCGCCGTGACGAGCGCCGAGCGCGCCCCGGCGGCGAGCAGCCCCCGGGCAGCCTCGAGGGCGGCAGCGCGCGGGTCGTCGCCGTCCGCCTCCACGGCTTCATCGGTGGTGCCGGAGAGCGCAGCCGACGCCTCGGCGAGGTTCGGCGTCACTACGTCGGGTTCGAAGGGAAGGCAGGAGCGGAGCGCGGCGCGCGCTGCGTCGATGACGCTGAGCGCCCCGGAGGCCCGGGCAAGCTCCACCACCCGCCCATAGGCGTCGTCGGGAGCGCCGGGTGGAAGGCTCCCGCTGGCGGCCACGACCCGATGGCCGGGAAGCTCCTCGACCAGCGCACCGAGCAGGCTCTCGAGGTCGGCTTCCGACAGGACCGGCCCCGGTTCGTTGAGAACCGTGATGCGCGCGTCGTCCTCGATGATGATGATCTGCGAACGCGCCTCGCCGGCGGTGGCGACCCGCCGGACGTCGTGCCCCTCCGCCTCGAGCATGTCGCCGACGAGCTCGCCCACGCGTCCGGGGAGATTGGCGACGAGTCGAGGGCGGACGCCGTGGGCACGGCTCGCGCGGCAGATGTTCACGGCCTTGCCGCCGGCCGTCGCCTCGGCACTGCGAGGCCGCTGGACGTAGCCGGGCAGAAGTCGTTCCAGGCGAAGCGTCCTGTCGACTCCCAGATTCGCGCCTAGAACGAGCAAGCTTCTCGCGTCATCGGTCGGCAATTCTTCCCCAGCGACGCCAGTTCGGCGAGCAGCGCGCACGCAGTCACGTCCGCGGCGGGGGTCCCGTCGAGCTCGATGTGCGGCACGCTCGGCGGAGTCTCAGGGCTCGTCTCGCGCAGCCAACCGGCCGGGTTTGCGAGCTTCGCCGCGTCGCGCGCGGCGCCGCGCGCGGCGAGGCGTTCGAGCAGCGTGGCCTCGGGCACGCGCAACCACACCAGCACGGCCTCCGCACCGGCCTCGGCGAAGCGGTCGCCGAGCTCCCCCCACGCGCGCGCGTCGTGGCGCTCGCGCGTGAACGGTGCGGCGACCACGACGTGGACGCCGGTCTGCGCGGCGGCCACGGCGGTGTCGGCGAGCCCCGCGTAGATCGCCGCCCTGAGGACGCTGCGCGGATGCTCGGCAAGCAGCGGAACGATGGGAGCGAAGGTCACGTCGATATCGATCAGGGCAGCCCGGAGGGCGCGCGCGACGGCTGCTGCGACCGTCGATTTGCCCGACCCCGGCGGGCCGGCCACGACCACGACCGTCTGGTTGCGGATGTCTGTCATGGCAATCAGCTCGGGCGGGGAGGGCGAAGGCCTGGCGGCCTCCGCTCTCCCCTGGCTGCGTGCAGCTAGCAGCTCGCCTTGTAGATGTACTTCTTGACGGCAGGCTGGTTGAGGTTGGCCTTGGTGATGACCAGCGACGTCGTACCGATGTTCGCCGTCACCTTGCCTCCGGTCAGCGCAGCGACGGCCTGCTTGACGCCCTGCTGGCCGATGTCGTACGGCTTCTGGGCGACGAGCGCCTGCACCTGGCCGGCCTTGAGCTGCTTGATCTGATCCGGCCCGGCGTCGAACCCGACGACCTTGACCTTCCCGGACTTGCCGGCCTGGCGGATGCCGGTCGCGACGCCCTGAGCGGAGAACAGGTTGGTCGCGAACACGCCCTTCAGGTCAGGATCCTTGGCGAGCGCCGCGGACACGATCTGGGCGGCCGTCGCCGGCTGGTTGTGGGAGTACTGGGCCTTGCTCACGAGCTTCATGCCGAGCGCGGCGGCCTTCTTGTTGAAGCCCGCGATGCGGGCGTCGACGCTCGAGACGCCCGGATCGGTCGAGATGACGAGCACCTTCCCCTTCACGCCCAGCTGGGCGAGCGCCTGTGCGGCCTTCTCTCCGCCGAGCTCGTTGTCGGTCGCGATCCGCGAGACGCCGATCGACTTGTCGGTCACGATCGTGTCGACCAGGACCACCTTGGTGCCGCCCTTCTGGATCCGCTTGAGCGGCGGCGCCGATGCCTTGACGTCGTTCGGCGCCACCAGCAGGGCGGCCGGCTTCGCGGCCGCGACCGCGTCCAGGAGCGGGTTCTGGAGCGTCGCGTCGAACTTGTCGGGGCCCTGCACCTGCAGGCTGTATCCGGCCGCCTTGGCGGCTACCTGCGCGCCGCACTGCATGGAGACGTAGAACGGGTCGCCCTTCACGCCGACCAT
>JALYLC010000763.1 GCA_030774435.1 Actinomycetota bacterium | reverse complement strand
GGGCGCCGCCCTGCTCGCGACGCACCGGCAGCTTCCGCGTGGCGATTGCGACCAGGACGACGAGCAGGCCGATGCCGCTTGCGGCGACCGTCTGCACGAGCGACAGCGGGGCCAGCGTGAGCGCAGCGAAGTAGAGACCCCAGCCGGCGAGGCCCAGGACGAATCCCGCGAGCCAGCGCCGGCTGTCGAGCAGCGCTCGCGCCGCGGCCAGCGGCCGCCGTAGCGAGAGCTCGGAGGTGTGCGCCATGGCGTGCTGCTGGATCAGGAAGCCGGCATCCAGCGCGAGCGCGGAGGTGAGCGCCAGGCCGAGCCCGCCGGCAAGTGCCGGCGTCATGCCCGCCGCCCTCGCCATGGTGCCGAAGGCAGTGTCAGGTAGGCCTCGGCGAGCATGGCCGCCAGCGCGATGCGCGGAAGCGTGGCGACGCTCGGGTACGCCGCATAGCGCGGCGTCCATTCCGGCTCGAACTTCTGGCTGAACGAGAGCAGGCGCTCGAGCTGGAAGCGCTTGGCGAGTCGCGCCAGCACCCGCCGCTCCGCGCGCGAGAGCGGATCGAGCGGCGCCGGGGGATCGAGCAGCAGGGCGAACGCGGCGAAGTTCAGCGACACGCGCTCGATCCCGCGCGCCCTGGCGTATGCCAGGGCGCGGCAGATCAGGAACTCGTTGAGCCCGTTGGGCGTGTCCCGGTCGCGCCGCATGCTCGAGAGCGAGAGCGCTCGGCCACCCGGCACGGTGCCGAAGTGCAGGAAGCCGCGCGGCTCCCCGGCAGCGTCGCGCGCGATCAGGTACAGGTCATCTCGCGTGCGATCGACGGCCGCGCCCGCGAATGCCATCGAATATCCGGTCTCGCTGCGGTCACCGCGCCAGCGAGCAGCGATCTCTGCGATGCGCTCCGCGAGTGGCTCGTCGACCGCGCCGCTGGGCACCGCCTGCGCCGAGTAGCCCGCCCGCTCGAGCCGCGTGACCGACTGGCGCACCTTGCGGATCGCGCGGCCCTCGAGTGAGAACGCGGACGGATCGACGATCGCCTCGTCGCCCGTGTAGTGGGCGCGGAGACCGGCATCGCGCCAGAGCGGGAGCCGTTGCGCACTGACACCAAGGACGCCCAGCGTCCAGCCGCGACGCTCGGCGAAGCGCGCGAAGGCCTCGACGAGCCCCGGGAAGGCCGTCTCGTCTCCGACCGGATCGCCCGAGACCAGCGCGACGCCCGCAAGCACGCGATAGGCGATGAAGCTGCTGCCCGAGGCGTCGAAGAAGAACTGCTTGTCGGCCCGCAGGGTGAAGGGCGCGAGCGTGTCGGTCGCGTGTCGCGCAACGATCTCGGCGGCTCGAGCGCGGCCTTCCGCGTCGTCGCTCGCGCCGCTCCTCCACGGACGCAGAGCGCGGGCGGCGAACAGGCACGCTCCCACCAGCAAGGTGGCGCCGAGCGGGTGGGCGAGTTGGCCGAATGCCCGCGCCAGGTCGGCGATCAGCCCGATTGCGAGCAGCGCGGCCGCGGGCACGATCAGTCGCCTCGTGGCGGGATCGCCGCTGGCGCGGAACGCAGGAGCGGTCACCAGCAACGCCGCGAGCAGGGCGACGGCTGCGAGACCCGGCAACGCGATGACGTCGTCATCGAGTGCGAGCGAGGCGACCACGAGGCCGGCCGTTGCCAGCAGCGCCCTGCGGCGCCCCCGTGCGAGCGGCGCCGCCAGCGCGACGAGCGCCGCGCCGACGATCGTGCCGGCGGCGCCGTTCTGGACGGCGAGCACCTGGCTGCAGCCGAAGGCGGCGACCGCAAGTGCCAGGCCGGCGCGCACGGCGCCGGAGCGGCGGGCGATCGCGCGGGTCGGTCCCATCCGGAGCAGCGGCGCGCGATCCGCGGTGTGCGTGCTCATCGGCCGATCTTCCCCGCGGTCAGTGCGCCCGAGCCGCCCTCGACCGGACGCTCCTGGGGACCGGGCCGCCTCCACCGATCGGAGGATGCCGCCAGCCGGACGGCCGCGATTCCCAGCAGCGCCCCGAGCGCGCACACGTACGGCGCGGGCGTGCCGATCGCTGCGCGCCAGTCGAGCCCGAGGCTGGCCTGGCGGACGAGTTGCAGCGATACCGCCTGCAGCACGAGGGCGCAGGCGAGCAGCGCCGTGCTGCGCAGGAGCGCGGTGCGCAGGCGAGGGGCGCGCGCGGGCTCGAGCGTCACGGCGGCGAGTCCGAAGACGAGCGCGAACACCCCGGCGACGACCACGACGGAGGCCCGATCGTCGTGTCCGGTCTCGCGCAGGGGCAGCGCCAGGGCCAGGCCCGGCCCTGGCAGCGAGCGCAGGGCATCGATCAAGCCGAGCGACACGAAGAGGCCGCCGGGGACCGCGATCGCCTCGGCGAAGAGGCGCAAGGCCGCCCGCGCCTTCACGTGCGGACTCCGCCGAGGTGATCTGAGAAGTAGCGCAGCGCCCCGTCCAGCCGGCCCGACCAAAGGGCCCAGGCGTGGCCGCCGCCGGTCACGTCCACGAGCGTGTGCACGCCCGCGCGCCGCAGCGCGAAGGCGACGTCCAGGGTATCGGGCATCACGCGGTCGCGCCGGCCCGCGTAGAGGTAGACGTGGGCTCCCGTCCGGGCCAGCTTGCGGGCCCGCAGCGGTGCGGTGTCGAGGGCCGAGAAGCGCCGCACGAGCGCGGCCTCGCGCCCGACGGTCGCGGGCGTCTGGCGATAGTCACCGCTCCAGCCCTCGGCGACGGAGTAGAGGTGCGGGCACAGCAGGATCGCGTTGAGGGCCGCGTCGGCGCCCGAGGAGTACCCGCCGATGCCCCGGCCGGAGGCATTGCGGATCGTACGCAGGTGCCGGTCGACCGCGTGGACGAGATCGTGCGTGAGATAGGTGAACCAGCGGGCATCGCGACCCGGGCCGTTGGCCCACTCGGTGGCCCTGTCGTAGGTCGAGGGCGAGCCCGGTGGCATGACGACGATCAGCGGCTGCACCCGACGATGCAGGATCAGGAGGTCGAGGCGCGGCGCGACGTGCAGCGAGTTCACGAACGCCGTGCGCGGATCGCCCGGCGTGCCGTGCAGGAGATAGGCGACCGGGAAGCGTCGCGCGGGCTGCGTCCGGTAGGCGGCCGGCAGGTAGACGAGTGCGCGCTCCGTGCGGTCGCCGAGCGAGCGGCTCCGGAAGGCGAGCGTGGCGATGCGGCCTTGTTCCGCGGGCGGCACCGTCGCGACGGGCGGCCCGAAGCCGCGATAGAGCACGTAGTCGTGCACGTAGCGCGCGAAGGACGCGAGTCCCAGAGCCGTCACGGCCACGGCCAGGCAGATCACCGCAAGACGATTGCTGCGCTGGGTCCAGAGTTGCGCAGAGGGGAGGGTCGCCACGGCACGAGCATTCCGCGCGGACGGCCCGGATGGGGTACTCGATCGGCTGAACCCGGCGGCCGCACCCCCTCCTCCGATCGGACGAGGCCGCAGTCAGTGCACCCAGGCGACCATCTACCATCGGTCCATGTCCCGGTTCCGCGTGATCGTCGCCGACGACCACCCGCTTTTCCGGGAAGGCGTCGTCCGCGCAGTGCGCGCGTGGCCCGAGCTCGAGCTGGTCGCGGAGGTGAGCAACGGGCGGGAGGCGCTCGCCCAGATCCGCGAGCTCGCGCCCGACGTCGCCTGCGTCGACCTCCGCCTGCCCGAGATCGACGGCATCGGCATCGCCAATGCCGTCACTCGCGACGGCCTGGCTACCCGGGTGCTGCTGCTCTCGGCGTTCGCCGACGATGAGCTGGTGTACCGGGCGCTCGAGGCCGGCGCGACCGGGTACCTGACCAAGGACGCCACACAGGACCAGATCGCGCGCGCCATCCACGCCGTCGCGGGCGGCCACACGCAGCTCGCGCCGGAGCTCGCGGCCGGCCTCGCCAATCAGATCCGGGCCCGCTCGCACGGCAGCGACACGCCGCTCCTGACCGAGCGGGAGCGCCAGGTGCTCGAGCTGCTCTGCGAGGGCCTGTCGGCGCCGCAGATCGCGCAGAGGCTCTTTCTCGGGACGACGACGATCAAGTCGCACCTCGGCCGGCTGTACGAGAAGCTCGGCGTCTCCGATCGCGCCGCCGCCGTCGCCGAGGCGATGCGCCGCGGCCTCGTGGAGTGAACGAGCGGCGACTGCCCGATGCCGAGCGCCTGACGGCGCTGTTGCGCCTCGTCGCGGTGCCCGTGCTGCTCGTTGGCGAGGTCTACGTCCCCAAGCCCGAGCCCACCGAGGGGCGCTTCCTCGTGGTGCTAGCGGTCTTCGCGCTGTACGCGGTTGCGACGTTCGCCCTCGCACCCTCGCAGCTTCTCGTGGCTGCGAGCTGGCAGTGGCTGGCCATCGCCGACATCGCGTTCGCGGGCGCGCTGACCTACAGCTCGGGCGGCGGCTTCTCGCAGCTGCGCTTCGCGTTCCTGTTCCCGGTCGTGGTGGTCGCATTCCGCGGGCGTCCGCTCGGGACGGCTGCGGTTGCGGTGGCGTCGACCGTCGTCTACCTATTGCAGGCCTTCCCGCACCCCAGCCGCTCGAACAACGGCGCGCTCTCGTTCGCGCTCGTGCAGGCCGCCTACCTCTCCTGGCTGGGCCTCGCGCTCGTGCTGCTGTCGCTGCTGCTGGCGCGCCGTGACACCGCCGTCCGCCTGCTCTCGGATCAGCGTCAGCGCCTTGTGGCCGAGGCGCTGACAGCGGAGGAGCGCGAGCGCCGGCAGCTTGCGCAGGACCTGCACGACGGCGCGATCCAGAACCTGCTCGCCGCACGCCACGATCTCGACATGGCGGCCAAGGCCGCGCCCGAGGGCGCCGAGGCGCGCGCCCACGCTGCGATCACCTCCACGCTCGCCGAGTTACGCGGTGCGGTGGCCGATCTGCATCCCTACCTGCTCGAGCAGGCCGGGCTCGCGGCCGCGATCGGGCAGGCCGCGCGCGCCGCCTCCGAGCGCGCGGGATTCGCGCTCCAGCTCGACGTGACCGAGGGCGAGCCCGGAGTGAACGACCGCGCGATCCTGCGCTGCACGAGCGAGCTGCTCTCGAACGTCGTGCGGCACGCCAGTGCCAGGCACGTCTCGGTCGCGTTGCAGCGCGGCGAGGATGCCGACCGTGTGCGCGTGCGCGACGACGGCGTCGGCTTCGACCCCGCCGCGGCCACGGGAACCGTGCGCGCCGGCCACATCGGCCTCGTCTCGCTGCGCGAGCGTGCCGAGGCCCTCGGAGGGGCGCTGAAGCTCGAGAGCGCGCCGGGCGCGGGAACGGCCGCCACGGTGACGATCCCTCGGGGACGCCCCTGACGCGCGTCGCCCTGATCGCCAACCCGGCCGCTGGCCGTGACGGCGAC
>JALYLC010000762.1 GCA_030774435.1 Actinomycetota bacterium | reverse complement strand
GGTGGATGTGGCGTGGGTGGGCGTCGAGCGGGAAGCGGTCAGGCTGTGCGTGATCAGGAAGCCGAGCCATACGTCGAGGATCGGTGAGCGGCGAGACCGAGCCGGGCAGCATCGCGGACAACACCTGAGCCAGTTGGCTTGGCTGGAGGCGAATGCTGGCGTTGACGTGGTCGGACCTCGACCTCGCCGCCTCCAAGCTGACGGTTCGGCGAAGCAGGACGCGAGGACGGACGGGCACGACCAAGAGCGGGCACGGTCGCGTCGTTCCCTTGGCCCCCGAGCTCGCGGAGACGCTCGCGAAGCTCGGGCTGAGGGGCTACGGCGATGGCCAAGACGATCTGATCTTCGTCGGCCAGCACGGCAGCCACATGGACCCGCCGCGGTTCAGGGAGCGCTTCTACGCCGCGCAGGACCGGGCGAACATCCGACCCCGACGGCTGATCCACCAGCTGAGGCACTCGTTCGCCGTCGCGATGGCCCGCCACGGGGCGGCGCTGGGGGCGATCCAGAGGTTGCTCGGCCACTCGTCGTCGCAGACGACCGAGATCTATGCGGCTCTCACGCCGGGCGATGTCGAAGCCGCGCTCGTGACGGAGGCGTTCGCGCAGTAAGCCTGAGTTTTCTGGGCCGAGACCCGTCCGGCCGCACCGTGCGGCTGAGCGGCTGATGCGCCGGCCCGCCTTACAGGCGAACGATCACGCCACAGGTGAAGACCTTCGTCGCGAGGTTGCTGCCGACGACGACGACCCTCAGGGTGAAGGTCACGCGCTTGCGCCCCTGGTGCTGGTACCTACGGCGCCACTTCTTGCGCAGCGCGACCTTGACGACGTACGTCCCGGCCTTGTGCGTGACGCGCGTGGTGCCGACGACGCGCTTGCCCTTCCGCAGCTGAGCCTTGATGACCGACTTGCGCGCGATGCGGATCGTCGCGCTCGCGAACCGGCGACCGCCCCGGACGCGCAGCAGCGCGGGGGCCTTGCTCCGGGAGCTGGGCGAGGCGCCGGGCACCGTCGGCGAGACGCCGGTCGAGCCGCCCGCGGCTCCGCCGCTGCCACCGCCGCTCCCGGACCAGGACGTCTTGCGGTTGGTGAATGCGCAGAACTGGTCCTGGCCGACGTCGTGGGTGATCGTCACTCGCCCGTTCGCGATGTCGTACGCGAAGGTGCTGGTCCCCGACTTGTACACGCACCGGATGTCGGCGACCTGCCAGCCCGCGGGTGGCAGCGCCTGGAAGGTGTAGGAGTGTCCGTACACGTTGGGGTCGGGGCCGAAGCTCGTCTTTGCGCCGTCGCCCAGCATGAAGTCGGGGACGAGCGGCTCGGGCCCGCCCGCGAGCATGCGATAGGTGATCAGCGTCGGGTCGCCGGCAGGGTCGTTGTAGTTCTGGATCTCAAGCGTCGCGCTCGCCTTTGGCGCCAACGCCGCCATGAACGCCACGACCAAGGTCGCGAGTAGGAGGATCCTGGGCCGGCGGCCAGGTCTGGGATCAGCGAGAAGCGAGGGGTGGGACATAGGCGCGCGCTGCCTTTCGGAGTGCGGACGAGACACGCGAGCATTCCATGGCTACGCACGGTTGGCTGGTGAGCCGCCCTGGACGGCCGACGCATACTGAACCAACGGCCAGGGGGATAGTTGCGGCGCCTCAGCGCCGCTCAATCATCTCAATTCGGTAGCCGTCCGAATCCCTCCCGGCGACGTCCGGTGATCCCAGAACGAGACCGGCGAGCCTCTCGGAGGATTTCTCGGGCGATGGCGCGTGCGCGCGAACGTGCTGGAGCGCGATATTGGCCGCGTGGAGCCCTTGATCCGACCTCGGCCGGCGTGGTGATCCTCAGCGGAAGCCGTAGGGGCTGGCCGTATATTCCCTCACACGGGCGGGTGGGTCACCGTAGGTTCACGGGCCGCCCATGTGCGGCCCGGCATCTTCAACCTCGCCCTGCTGGCGCTGCGCGGCACCATCGTCCGCTCCAACCGCGGAACCGCGAGCGCTCCCAGCGGCCGCGCCGAGGGCGGCGGCGTCTGGAACAGTGCGTTCCCTGATAGCCCGGGTCCTGGTGAGCTCACCCTCATCGGCAGCGCGATCACTCGCAACGCCCTGACAGCCAGCCCGGGCATCACGCCGCAGGGGGGAGGACTGTTCACAACCGGCCCTGTGACAC
>JALYLC010000761.1 GCA_030774435.1 Actinomycetota bacterium | reverse complement strand
CCCCAGACGCCGCGCTCATTCAGTGAGGACCTCTCAGGCCCCGAAACTGAAGAGCGGCGCACCGAGCATCTCGAGATCAACCTCGACGCCGAGGCCGGCGCCGGGCGGAGCCGCGCCGACACCGTTGCGAGAGCGCGGCTCGTAGCCCGCGATGTGCTCGTTCGTCCAGTCGTTCATGAACGAGACCGTGAACAGCGCGTCGGGCCGGACGCTCGCAGCGAGATGGCTGACGGCAGCCGTGACCAGGTCTCCACCCCAGGTGTCCTCGATCGTCAGGCGGATGCCGAGCGTCTCGGCGAGCTCGCGTATCTGCCGCGCGCGCGTGAGGCCGCCCAGCTTGGAGATCTTGAGGTTGATGGCCTCCATGCCGCCCGCATGGAACGCGCGCAGGAACGCCGGAGCATCGCTGATCACCTCGTCGAGCACCATCGGCAGCGTCGTGCGCGCGCGGACGTAGAGGCACTCCTCGAGCGTCGGGCAGGGCTGCTCGAAGAAGACGCGGTCGAGCCCTTCCAGCAACCGAGCGGCGACGACGGCGTCCTGCAGCCGCCAGCCGCCGTTGGCGTCGGCGATCACGAGGTCGTCGTCGGTGGTCGCATCGAGCACGGCCCGCACCCGGATCGCATCGTCGTGAGGATCCGCGCCGAGCTTGAGCTGGAAATGGTGGATACCCTCGGCGCGGCGGGCGCGCACGTGGGCGGCCATCTCCTCGGGCGGCCCGAGCGGGATAGCGACATAGAGCGGATACGACGCCTGCCTGCGACCGCCGAGGAGGACGCACACCGGCTGGTCCGTCGACCTGCCGAGCAGGTCCCAGCACGCGACGTCGATCGCGCTCTTGGCGTAGGCGTGCCCGAGCAGGGCCGCGTCGAGCCGATCGTCGACGACTGCGAGCTCGCGCGGATCGACCCCGAGGAGCGCCGGGCCGAGCTCGCGCAGCGCGGCGCGCGCGCCCTCACCGTGCGCAGGAAGGTATGCGGGTCCGAGCGGGCACGTCTCGCCGAACCCCTGCGTCCCGTCGTCCGCCATGATGCGCACCACGGTGCTCGGGAGGCTGGCGATCTCGCGGCCGCCCGACATGACGTACGTCCCGTGGACGTAGGTGAGGTCGTAGCCGTAGACGTCGACACGGACGACGTGCACGTCGCGCGCGCCGCCGCTCAGATCAGGTGCGGCGCAAGCCGCTCGCTGAACGAGTGCAGCACGCGCCGCTGGATCGACGGAGAGCGATCGAGCAGGGCGCGGAAGTGCTGCGGCGCGATCACGAGCGCGCGCGTCGGCGCCACCGTCGTCACCGTCGCCGTGGCGGACGAGCGGGACACGAGCGAGATCTCGCCGTAGAACTCCGACCCGCCGCGCGAAGGAAGCTTCTTGCCGTTCTTCGTGACCTTGACCTCGCCCTCGACGACGACGAAGAACTGCCGCCCCGGGTCTCCCTGCCTGATCAGGGTCTTGTCCGCCGGGAAGTCCATCTCATCGGCGATCAGAGCGATCTGCCCGAGCTCCTTCTTCGAGCAGCCGGAGAACAGTGTCACGTGCCGGAGGAGTTCGATCTTGGCGTCCTTGCGCAGCATCGGCGCGTCAATAGTACCCACCTGTCGACCCGGGTGTCTTCTCGCCGCGGGAACGCACGAGTCCGTAGGCTGCCGGACGTGACTATCTGCGGGCGCTGCGGGCGTGAAAATCCCGACGAGGCGCGCTTGTGCAACGGCTGTGGCGCCGAGCTCGCGCTCGTTCCGCCGAGGGCGCGGTCGCGTCGCTCGAGCGCGCCGCCGCGGGGTTCGCCGGCTTCTCGGCGGCCTGGGAGGTCGCGCTCTGCGATCTGGCGCTCGGCCAGGCCCTGATGGCGATCGGCCGCAGCGAGGACGCACTGGCCGCGCTGACGCGAGCCGCGGGCGTGTTCGAGCAGCTGCGCGTCCCGCGCGAGCTGGAGACGGCCCGGGCCCTCCTCGGCGTGCCGGCGCCCGCCGATTAGAGTGCGCCCGTGCTGATCGCGCAGATCTCGGACATCCACGTCGGCAGCGCGCGCTTCCGGCCCGATCTCCTGCGCATCGCGATCGAGGAGATCAACGCGGCGGCGCCAGATCTCGTCGTCGTCGCAGGCGATATCACCGACGACGGCTACGGCGACCAGTACCCCGAGGCGCAGGCCGCGCTGGCGACGCTCGCGTGCGAGAACCTGGTGCTCGTGCCCGGCAATCACGACGCGCGCAACGTCGGCGACGTGCGCTTCGAGGACACGTTCGGCTCGCGCGATTCCAGGCACCGCCTGCACGTGGGCGGTCTAGACATCGCGATTGTTGCCGTGGACAGCTCCAAGCCCGATCTCGACGAGGGGCAGATCGGCCGAGAGCATTACGCCTGGATCGCCGAGGGCTTCGCGGGCGCGGCCGATCTGCGCGTGTTCGTCTGCCACCACCACCTCGTTGCCATCCCGGGCACCGGCCGGGACCGCAACCAGCTGATGGACGCCGGCGACGTGCTCGCCCTGCTGCGCGACTGCCGCAACGACATCGTGCTCTCGGGCCACCGGCACGTCCCCTACCTCTGGCCGATCGCGGGCATGTATCTGATCCACTCCGGCACGGTCTCGACGACTCGCACGCGGGGCTTCCCGGATCCGGCCTACAACCTCGTGCGCGTGGCCGACGAGCAGATCGAGGTCGAGCTGCGCGTCCCGGGCGGCGTGCGCCACTCGCTCGGCCGCTATCCGCGCAACTGGCCGGCGGCGCTCACCGCCCGGGATGCCGACCCGTTCACCCGCTTCTCGCGCGGCGGGCCGCTCGCGAGCGACGTCCGGCCGCCCAAGGGGATCCCGTCGCATTGAGGGCCGCGCCGCACGTCACGCTGGAGCGGCTCGGGGAGCGTCACCTCGCGGATATGGCGGCGCTCGTGACGGATGCCGATGTCCTGCGCTACACGCGCATCCCGGAGCCGGTGCCCGACGGGTTCGTGGCAGGCTGGCTGGAGCGCTACGAGGCCGGTCACCTCGACGGCACCTGCGAGGGCTTCGCCGCACTCGACGAGCAAGGCGGCTTTCTCGGGCTCGGACTTGCGGTCGCCATCGACCGCGAGGCAGGCGAGGTCGAGCTCGGCTACATCGTCGCCGCGGGGGCGCGCGGACGCGGGGTGGCGAGCGAGCTCCTGCGACGCCTCACCGCCTGGGCGCTCGACGAGCTCGGAGCCCAGCGTGTGGTACTGATCGTGGACATCGAGAACGCGGCGTCGAGCCGCGTGGCCGCCCGCGCCGGCTACGTCCGCGAGGGCGTCATGCGGTCGATCCACGTCAAGGACGGAGTGCGCCGCGACGCGGAATTGTGGTCGCGGCTTCCTTCGGACGAGCACCCGGCATGAGCGCTCGCGTGCTCGTAACGGACTACGCGTGGCCGACGCTCGCGATCGAGCGCGCCATCCTCGGCGAGGTCGGCGCGGAGCTGGTGGTGGCGGAAAGCGGCGACGCCGCCGAGCTGATCGCGCTCGCGGCGGGCGCCGAGGCCATCCTGATCAACTGGCGGCAGCTGCCGGAGGAGGCTCTGGACGCCGCGACCGGCTGCCTCGTCGTCGCGCGCTACGGCGTAGGCGTCGACAACATCCCGGTCGAGCACGCGACGGAGCTCGGGATCCTCGTGGCCAACGTGCCGGACTTCTGCGTCGAGGAGGTGTCCGACCACACGCTCGCCCTGTTGCTCGCCTCCGCCCGCCGCATCGTCACGTTCGCGCGCTCGACGCGGGACGGCTCGTGGGACCTGCTCGGCCTGGGCCGCGGCCTGCCCCGGGTGCGTGGACAGCGACTCGGGCTGATCGGCTTCGGCAGCACCGCCCGCGCGCTCGTCCCGAAGGCGCAGGGCCTCGGACTCGAGATCACGGCCTACACGCCGAGGCTTCCGAGGGGCCGCGACGAGGCGACCGGTGTCGATCTGACCGACGACCTCGCCGAGGTCCTCTCGATCTCGGACTACGTCTCGCTGCACGCGCCCGCGACGGCGCAGACGCGCGGTCTGATCGGCGAGGCCGAGCTGCGCGCAATGAAGCCGGGCGCCTACCTCATCAATACCTCGCGGGGCGCGCTGATCGACGAGCGCGCGCTCGAGCGCGCGCTGACGGAGGGCTGGATCGCCGGCGCAGCGCTCGATGTGCTGGCAGAGGAGCCCCCTCCGCAGAGTCACGCCCTGCTCGCGCTCGGCAATGTCATCGTCACCCCGCACGCGGCCTTCTACTCGGAGCCGGCCATCGCCGAGCTCGCCACCAAGGCGGCGCGCAACGTGCTGTCGGTGCTGCGCGGCGAGGTGCCCACGACGCTCGTCAATCCGGCCGTGCTCGACGTTCCCGCGTACCGGCTCGGCGCCCGCGACGGACGTGCCGGCAGCTGACGCCCCTCTGCGAGAATTCGCCGGTGTACACGGTTGAAGACGCGATCGAGACCGAACGGCTGCTTCTCCGCCCGTTCCGGGAGTCGGATCTGGACGACCTGCACGCCATGCGATCACGGCCCGAGGTCGTGCGGTATCTCTACGGCGAGCTGCGCTCCCGGCCGGAAGCCGAGGAGATGCTCGCCGAGCGCCTGACCCAGACGAATCTGGGCTCCGAGGGCGACGGCCTCGCGCTCGCCGTCGAGCGCCGCGATGACCGCCGGGTGATCGGCGATGTCTCGCTGTGGCTGCGCAGTGCCGAGCACCGCCAGGGCGAGATCGGGTTCGTCTTCCACCCCGACGCGCAGGGGCAGGGCTACGCGAGCGAGGCCGCCACTGCAGTGCTGGACGTGGCGTTCCGCGAACTCGGCCTGCACCGCGTGTTCGGGCGCACCGACGCGCGCAACGATGCCTCCGCAGCGCTGATGCGCCGCCTCGGCATGCGCCAGGAGGCCCATCTGCGTGAGAACGAGATCTTCAAGGGCGCATGGGGCGACGAGCTCGTCTTCGCCGTGCTCGAGGGCGAGTGGAGGGGTAAGACGGCCTAACGGATCCAGCGTGTGTCGTCGGCCTCGGTGCCATGGCAGCGCTCTCCGGCAAGTGCCCCGCGACGTCGTGAGCCCGTGCATAAACCGGGGTCAGACCCCGGTTTATGCACGGGCCGCAGCGAGCCGTGCGTGAGGCTCGCTTCAACTCGTGGCCGGACGCGTCGCGAGCGTGAAGCGGAACGCGTTGGCGATCCGGTAGCTGCCGTCCCCCTGCCGGTAGGGCGCCACGGATTCCAGCAGGGCCTTGCGCGTGGCGTCCTCGCCGGCGTGGCGCGCCGCGCGCACACAGGGGCCGGCCGAGATCATGGCGCGCAGCGCCTCATCGTCGCTCGCATAGTCGAATCGGCAGACCACGTCGCGCGTCTCCTGAGGCTCGAGACCGACGGCGGCGAGGAGCGCGGCGAGCGCACCGTCGCTGGAGAGCGCGAACGGGCCCGGGGCGCCCGCGGGCGGCGGGGGCAGCAGACGGCCGACGGCGGCGATGTGGCCCGCCAGATCGCACATCTCCGGCGGCGCCCAGGTCGCGGCGACCAGCCGGCCTCCCGGACGCAGGACGCGCCTCGCCTCGCGCAAAGCCCCCTCCGGGCTCGCGGCGTACTGGAAGCTGTTGAAGCCGGCCACGGCATCGAAGCTGCCATCGGCGAACGGCAGATCCTCGAGGTCCCCCTGCTCGATGCGGGCGCTCGGGACCCGGCGGCGCGCGATCGCGATCATGCCGGCGGCGGCGTCGACGCCGGAGACGTCGGCGCCGAGTGCCGCGGCCATGCTGAGGGCGAGCCCGGCGCCGCAGCCGGCGTCGAGCAGCTGCGTCCCGGCACCGATCTGGAGCGCCGAGAGGCCCGCCTCGAAGAGTGGCCGCATGCACGCCTCCTGCGAGCCCGTTGCCGACCAGTCCTCAGATCGCTCGCTCCAGAGATCGCCCTGCGCGGCGCCTGTGCGCTTTGCGGGCTCGGTCGTGGTGGTCATCGGATCCTCCTCGAGTGGGTTCCGGTTGACCGTATGACTGGGCGCTCCGTTCGACATCGGGCGGCTTCCCTAGATTGCCTCGTCCGGCTCCCCATCTTTGGCCGCGAGCCTGACGGCCTCGGTCCGGGTGCGCGCGCCGAGCTTGTGCAGCAGCGAAGAGACGTGATGGCCGACGGTCTTCTCGGAAAGGACGAGGGAGCGCGCGATCTGCCTGTTCGTGCGTCCCTGGGCGACGAGCGCAAGCACCTCGCGCTCGCGAGCGGTCAGGCCGGCCGGGTCGGCGCTCGTCGCCGCCCGCGGCCCGCGCGGAACGCTGAGGCCCGCTGCGCCGCGTTCCCG
>JALYLC010000760.1 GCA_030774435.1 Actinomycetota bacterium | reverse complement strand
CCATCCTGCTCCACGGAGCGAACCTGCATCCGGCCATCGACGACCCGCTGGACTGGGACGAGCTGGCCGGCTTCGACGGCGTCTTCTACACGGGCGACGATCCGCGCACCGTGGTCGCCGGGCGGCGCGCGCGCGTGCTTGTGGCCACGGCCCGGAGGCTCGCGAGCGTCGTCGAGAGCCGCGTGCAGCTGGACGTGCTCGCCGCGTCGGCGCGCGACCGCGGCGAGCAGTACGACCTGGCCGATCTGCCGGTGCGGCCGCGCCTCTGCGTCTGGTCGGAGGGCGCGGAGGGCGGCCATTACCTGGCCGAGGACGGCAGCGAGGGACGCTGGGAGGCCGCGCGCCCGCCGGGGCCGATCGTGGACACCTACGGCGCCGGCGACGTGTTCATGGCGGCGCTCACGCTCGAGCTCGCGCGCGGTGTGGCGCGGGACGAGGCACTCGCGCTGGCCGCGCGCGCTGCCGCCGCCCAGCTCACGCGCCGTGGAGGCGGGCCGAGCTGATCCGCCACCTGTATGTGCACGTGCCGTTCTGCGCCCATCGCTGCGGCTACTGCGACTTCGTGACCGTCACTGGCCACGCCGATCTGCGCGAGCGCTACGTGGACGCCGTGCTGGCAGAGCTGGATCAGGAGCGCGAGCGCCTCGCGCCTGCGCTCGAGACCGTGTTCCTCGGCGGCGGCACGCCGACGTTGCTCGGGCCGGCGCTGCTCGACCGGCTGCTGGGCGGCCTGCCGCCGGCTCCCGAGCTGACCGTGGAGGCCAATCCTGAGACCGTCGACGACGAGCTCGCCGCCCTGCTCGCGGGGCGCGGCGTGCGCGTGTCGCTGGGCGCCCAGTCGTTCGGCGCCGCGCAGCTCGCCGTGCTCGAGCGGCGCGCCACGCCCGACCAGGTACGCGCCGCCGCGGCGCGCCTGCGTGGGGCTGGCGTCGCCAACCTCTCGCTCGACCTGCTCTTCGGCGTGCCTGGCATGGGGCGCGCCGAGCTCGACCGCGACCTCGACGAGGCGCTCGCGCTGAACCCCGAGCATCTCTCCTGCTACGAGCTGGAGGCAAAGCCGGGAACGCGCTTCACGCATAGGCACGGCGCCGAGCTCGCGCGCCAGGCCGAGCTGCTCGAGGACCACTACGAGCACGTGATCGCGCGCCTCCAGGCCGCCGGCTACCGCTGGTACGAGACCGCCAACTTCTGCCGTGACGACCGCCGCGCACAGCACAACCTCGCGTACTGGACGGGCCGCGACTACCTCGGCATCGGCATCGGCGCCGTCTCCACGCTCGGCCTCGAGCGGCGCACGAACCGGCCCTCGCTGGCGGCCTTCATCGACGCGCTGGAGCGGGGGGACGCACCGCCGCGCTCGCTCGAGCAGCTCAGCCCGGAGGAGCGGGCGCGCGAGCGCCTGCTGCTCGGCCTGCGGCTGGACGTCCCGCTCTCGACCGCCGGGCTCGAGCACGCCATCGATCCGGACGGTCTGGCACGCATGGCCGGGCTGGGCCTGATCGAACCGGCGGACGGTACCCTGCGGCTCACGCCGCGTGGGCGCCTGCTCGCGAACGACGTCGTCTCGAACGTGATCGCATGAATCCCGAGCTCCCCCTCTCCTCGCGCCAGGAAGCGCTGCTCCTGCGCGTCGTCGAGGCCTACATCGAGGCCGGAGTGCCGATCGGCTCGCGCACGCTCGTCGAGCAGGGCGCGATCGTGGCCTCGCCCTCGACCGTGCGCCACGAGCTGTCGGAGCTCGAGGGCCTCGGCATGCTCGGCCACCCGCACACCTCCGCAGGGCGCGTCCCGACGACGGAGGGCTACCGCTACTACACCGCGCTGCTGGAGCGCCGCGGCATCGAGCCGCAGAAGCTCGCCCTCGACCTGAGCGGTGCCCGCGGCGAGCTCGACTCCGCGCTGCGCCTGACGGCGGAAGCGCTGGCGCAGGCCACGGATCTGCTGGCCGCGGTCTCGGCGCCCTCGCTGGATACGACGGTCGTGCGCCACGTCGAGCTCGTGCCGCTGCAGCCGCAGCTCGTGATGGCGGTCGTGATCACGGCCTCCGGCGGCGTCGCCAAGCGCCTCTTCGTCTTCGAGCAAGCGGTGGACGCCGGCCTGCTGGAGTGGGCGAGGGATTACATCAACGAGTCGATCGTCGGCCTCCGCCTCGGCGCGCGCACACTGCGCCAGCGCCTCTCCGATCCCTCGCTGGGCACCGCCGAGCGCGGCATCCTGGAGCGCCTCGAGCCGGTCTTCACGCAGCTCGTCGACGAGGGCTCCCTCTACCTCGGCGGAGCGGCCGGCCTGCTCGCAGACCTGCGCGACGGCGAGCTCGCCTCACTGCGCGAGGTAGTGAGCGCGCTCGAGGAGCGGCTGCAGCTCCTGGCGGCGCTGCGCGACGTCCTCGACTCGGACCGCGGCTGGATCCGCGTCGGCGACGACAGCGTCGCGCCCGCCCTCCGCTCCCTGTCCCTGGTGGCGGCGAACTACGGCATCGGGAACCGCAACCTCGGCACAGTCGCCCTGATCGGCCCGCAACGCATGGACTACGTCGGCGCAATGCGAGCCGTCCGCGGAGCAGCCCAGGCCCTCTCGGACTTCGTGGAGGAGATCTACGACACCTGAGCGGGGACCGCATAAACAGGGGTCAGACCCCTTTATATGCATCCCCTCGATCCCACCCTGTGCACGCCCGGGGTCAGACCCCAAGCGTGCACTCCTTACCCTCTAGTTTAGGGTAAGAGTTATTCAGAACAGTAGAATTGCAGGACAGATGGCGAAGCAGGATTACTACGAGTTGCTCGGCGTGGGCCGCGACGCAACCGATGGCGAGATCAAGAAGGCCTTCCGCGGGCTGGCCCGGGAGTTGCATCCGGACGTCTCGGAGGCGCCAGACGCGGAGGACCGCTTCCGCGAGGTCGCCGAGGCCTACGAAGTGCTCTCCGACGACGACCGGCGGGCGCGCTACGACCGCTACGGGCATGAGGCCGTCGCAGGGCAGGGCTTTCACACCGAGCGGTTCATGGATCTTTCGTTCCTGGACGACCTGCTCGGCTCGCTCTTCGGCGGCGGCTTCGCCGGCGCGACGGGCCCGGAGGCAGGCGCCGACGCGCAGGCGGCCATCGACATCGACCTCGCGGACGCCGCGAGCGGCGTGCACGTCGACCTCGACCTCGAGCTGGTGAGCACGTGCGAGGTCTGCGAGGGCGACGGCGCGGCAGAGGGCGCGGAGGTGCTGACCTGCAGCGAATGCGGAGGCGTGGGCGCGGTGCGCCAGGTCGTGCGCTCGCCGCTCGGGCAGCTCATGCGCACCGCGCCGTGCAGGCGCTGCGCCGGGCGCGGCAAGATTCCCGAGGTGCCCTGTCCCGACTGCCGCGGCCGCGGGCGGCGCCCTCGGCGCCGCGCGATCGGCGTGGACATCCCGGCGGGCATCGACGACGGCCAGGCAGTGCGCATCACGGGCCATGGTCACGCCGGTGAGCTGGGCGCGCCGGCCGGCGACCTCTACGTGCGCGTGCACGTGCGGCCCGACGAGCGCTTCGTGCGCGACGGGCTCGATCTCGTCGGGCAGCTCGACCTGCGCCTCTCGGAGGCCGTCCTCGGGGCAACGCGCACCGTCGAGACGCTCGACGGCGAGGAGCAGGTCGAGATCGAGGCGGGGCTGCAGCCCGGGACGGTGCTCGTGCTCAAGGGCCACGGGATGCCGCGCCTGCGCGGCGGCTCGCGCGGCGATCTGCGGCTGATCGCGAACGTGCTCGTGCCACGCGCGCTCGACGATGAGCAGCGCGGCGTCGTGGAGCGCTTCAAGGAGCTCGAGGACGAGCGCAACTACGCGCATCCGGAACGCTCGCGCGGGGGCCTGCGCGAGCGGTTGCGGCGGGCCTTCGGGTGATCCGGCTCGTGCTCGCGTGCGCGCGGGGCGAGGAGGCCGAGGAGATCGCGCGGGCGGCGGTGCTGGAGAGGTTCGCCGAGGGCGTGGAGGAGCGCCGCGCCGCCGGTGGCGGGCTGGAGCTGGCCGTCTACTGCGCGGATCGCCCTGATCACCTGCCCGAGGTGGCAGGCGAGTGGAGCGAGGAGCCCGTCGCCGACGGCTGGGAGGACGGCTGGCGCGCCTTCCACACGGGTCGCACCGTGGCCGGGCGGCTGTGGGTAGGGCCGCCCTGGGAGACGCCTCCGCCCGGCCTGCCCGCGGTCGTGATCGACCCGGGGCGCGCGTTCGGGACGGGTGCGCACGCGACCACCCTGCTTTGCCTCGAGCTCCTGCTCGGCCAGCGGCCCGGCCCGCTACTCGACCTCGGCTGCGGCTCGGGCGTGCTCGCCCTCGCGGCCGCGCGACTGGGCCATGCGCCGGTGCTCGCCTGCGACGACGACCCGGACGCCGTGGAGGTCGCGCGCGAGAACGCCGCACGCAACGACTGTGACATTCAGGTATGGCAGTGCGACGCGCTCTACGACGAATTGCCCAAGGCGATCGACCTCTGGCTCGCAAACCTGCAGCGTGCGCCGCTGGAGGAGCTCGCCTGGCGGCCGGACCTGCCGGCGCGCCTGATCGTCTCGGGCCTGCTCGAAGGAGAGCCGTTCCAGCCTCCCGGCTACCGGATCGCCGCGCGCCGCAGCCTGGACGGCTGGGAGGGGCTCCTGCTCGAGCGCGAGGCCGCGGCATGACCTTCTCGGTCGAGTTCCTGGGCTGCAAGATCTCGCACACCGACGTCCAGGGCGTGCGGGAGCGCCTGCTCGCGGGCGGCCTCGAGGAGGCCAGCGAGGGTGGGGCGGTGCACGTCGTCAACACGTGCTGCGTGACCAATGAGGCCGTGGCGAAGAGCCGCAAGGCGGTGCGCGCGGCGCTGCGGCGGGGTGCGCAGCAGGTCTATGTCACCGGCTGCGCCACGCGGCTCGGCCCAGCGACCTTCGCGGGCATGGGCGAGCGCGTGATCGTCGTGCGCGACAACGCGGAGGAAGCTGCCGAGCGCATCGCCCGCGAGCTCGGAGCCACCGGCTGTGTCGGGCCGGCGCCACGGCTGGAGCGCACGCGCGCGTTCCTCAAGGTGCAGGACGGCTGCACGTTCGGCTGCTCCTTCTGCGTGATCCCGCGCGTGCGCGGCGCAAGCCGCTCGCGGCCGTTGCGCGCCGTGCTCGACGAGGCGCGCCGGCGCATCGCGCAGGGCCACCGCGAGCTCGTCGTCACGGGCGTCAACCTCGGCCTCTACCGCGACGCCGAGGCGAAGGCCCGGCTCCCCGATGTGCTCGCGGCGCTGGCGGAGCTCGACGGCGTCGCCCGCGTCCGGCTCTCGTCGATCGAGGTCAACCACCTCAGCGCCACGCTCTGCGAGGCGCTCGCGCACCCGCGCGTCTGCCCGCACCTGCACGTCCCGCTGCAGTCCGGCGACGACGCCGTGCTGAGGGCGATGCGGCGGCGCTACGACCTCGCGACCTACCTGCGCCGCGTGGAGCGCGCTCGCACGCACGTGCCCGGCCTCAACCTCACGGGCGACGTGATCGTGGGCTTTCCGGCCGAGGACGGCGCGGCCTTCGCGCGCACGCTCGCGGCGGTCGAAGAGCTCGCGTTCTCGCGCCTCCACGTGTTCCCGTACTCGCCACGGCCGGGAACGCGTACGGCGGACGCCGACCCGGTGCCGGCGGCGGTCAAGCGCCGTCGCGCCGAGCGCCTGCGCGCGCTCTCCGACCGGCTCGGGCAGGCGCATCGCGCTGCGCGCGTGGGGCAGCGCGACCGCGTGCTGATCGAGCGGGTGGGCGCGGACGGAGGGCTCCACGGCTACGGTGCCGATTACACCGCGTACGAGTTGCGCGCGCACGCCGGCGCCGGGGTCGGCGACCTCGTCGAGGTCGTGCTGGAGGCCCCTGGCGAGCGGGCTGCACTGGGGAGGGTGGCGTGATCGACCGCATCGACAAGGACGTCAAGACGGCCATGAAGTCGGGCGATGCCGTGCGCCGGGACGCGCTGCGCCTGGTGCTGTCGTCGCTGCGCGATGCCGAGAAGTCGGCGCGGCGCGCGCTCACCGGCGAAGAGGTGCAGGCCGTGCTTCGGCGCGAGCTCAAGCGTCGCCGTGAGGCCGCCAAGGCGTTCCACGACGCGGGGCACGCCGAGCGCGCGGCGGCCGAGGAGTCCGAGGCCGCGCTGATCGAGGGCTACCTCCCCGCACAGCTCCCGGACGAGGATCTCGACACGATCGTCGAGAGCGCGGTCGCCAAGGTCGGCGCCAAGGGCCCGGGCGACATGGGGCAGGTCATGCGCGAGGCCATGGCGCTCGCCGCCGGCCGCGCCGACGGCAAGCGCGTGCAAGAGCGCGTGCGCGCTCGCCTCGCACAGTAGGAAGCTCTGAGCATGACCGTGCGAGCCGGGAGCCACCCCCGCTCGCTTCGAAACCTCCGACCACACATGCTGATTCCGTGAGAGCTTCCAGGAACCGCGGGGGCCTCGGGGTACCATCTAGGTGTGGCAACACTCACGTTCCCCATCGACAACGCGCTCGCCCAGGAGCTCGGCGCGGATCGCGATCGCCTGCTGGAGGCCGTCGCCGAGCGCGCAGGCGCGCGCGTCTCGCTGCGCGGGAACGAGGTCATCGCCGAAGGCAGTGACACGTCTGTGGCACAGGTTCGCCTGCTCCTGGAGGAGCTCACCGGCCTCGTCGAGCAAGGGCTGACGGTGGGCAGCCAGACCGTCGACGCGATCGTCGGCGTGCTCGATGCCGACGGGCGCGCGGTCGACGTCCTGCACGACGTCGTCTGGCGTCACCGCGGCAAGCGCATCGCTCCAAAGACGCTCAACCAGAAGCGCTACGTCGATGCGATCCGCAACTCGACCGTGACGTTCGGGGTCGGACCCGCCGGCACCGGCAAGACCTACCTCGCGATGGCGCTCGCCGTCTCGGCGCTCGTCGACCGCGAGGTCGCGCGCATCATCCTGACGCGCCCGGCCGTCGAGGCGGGCGAGCGGCTCGGCTTCCTGCCGGGCGACATGCTGGCGAAGGTCGACCCCTACCTGCGCCCGCTGTTCGACGCGCTCTACGACATGCTCGACGCCGACCGCCTGACGGCCTATATGGAGAAGGGCATGATCGAGGTCGCGCCGCTCGCGTTCATGCGAGGGCGCACCCTGAACGACTCGTTCATCATCCTCGACGAGGCCCAGAACACGACGCCCGAGCAGATGCAGATGTTCCTCACGCGGCTCGGCTTCGGCTCCAAGATCGTGGTCACGGGCGACCCGACGCAGAACGACCTGGCGCGCGGCGAGCGTTCCGGCCTGGCCGACGTCGCCGAGATGCTCCCGGGCATCCCGGGCATCGAGTTCGTGAACTTCGGCTCCGAGGACGTCGTGCGCCACAAGCTCGTGCAGCGCATCGTCTCGGCCTACAAGGAGCGGGCCGAGCAGCGCGAGCGGTCGGCGAGATGACCTCCGGGGCCCTCGACCTGACCGTCGAGGGTGCCGATCAGGCGGGGATCGACCCAGACGTGCTGCGCGCGCTGGTGCTGGCGCTGCTCGAGGCCGAGGGCGTGGAGGGCCTGTGCGCGCTCGGCATCGCGTTCGTCGCCGAGAGCCGGATGCAGGAGCTCAACGCCGAGCACCGCGAGCTCGACGAGGTCACCGACGTGCTGGCCTTCCCTCTCGACGGGCGCGACGATCTGCCCGACGGCCTCGAGCGCCAGCTCGGCGATGTCGTCGTCTGCTTCGCGCAGGCGGTTCGGCAGGCAGGAGAGGCGGACGTCCCGCCGCTCGACGAGGTGCGCACGCTGGTCGTGCACGGCCTGCTGCACCTGCTCGGCCATGACCACGAGGTCGACGACGGCGCGATGCTCACGCGCCAGGACGAGTTGCGCGCCGTGCTTCCGCCGCTCTCGTGACGCTCGCGTGACAGAGCGGCACGGTCGCGGCACAGGACTCGCGCATACGGTGGCTGCGTGCAACCTGCGCCGCGCCCGCTCGCGTCCGTGCCGCTCGGCGGAAGCCTGAGGGCCTCGCGCGCGACGCTGCTCGCTCGGCCGCTCGGACCGCTCGCCGCCGTCGACCTCGCCGACGGACACGCGCTCATGGTCGAGGATCTCGGCGCCGGCTGGGTCGCCTGCCCGCCCGCCGCCGAAGCC
>JALYLC010000759.1 GCA_030774435.1 Actinomycetota bacterium | reverse complement strand
TCTCGAGCTCGCGCACGCGCTCGTTCAGCGAGGCCACGGCCTCGGGCAGCTGCTCCGGCGGGGTGCGCAGCGCCGCCGCTGCCTCCCTGGCGGCGCGGTCGGCGCGGCGCAGCGCGTCCAGCGCCACCGGCCCCGAGATCGCCTCGATGCGGCGCACGCCCTGCCCGACGGACGATTCGCGCACGATCGTGAAGGGGCCCACCGCCGCCGTCGAGCGCACATGCGTGCCGCCGCACAGCTCCATCGAGTAGCCCGTGATGTCCACGACCCGCACGACGTCGCCGTACTTCTCGCCGAACAGCATCGTGGCGCCGAGCTCGCGCGCCTCGTCCTGCGAGGTCTCGAAGATGCGCAAAGGGTGATCTTCGAGCACGACGCGGTTGACCTCGTCCTCGACCGCGTGCAGCTCGCCGGCGCTGACCGGCGCGGAGTGCGTGAAGTCGAAGCGCAGCCCCTCCGGCCGCACGGCCGAGCCGGCCTGCTTGACGTGCTCGCCGAGCTGGTTGCGGAGCGCGCGCTGCAGGAGGTGCGTGGCCGTGTGGTTGGCCATCGTCGGCCGCCGGCGATCGAGGTCGACGCGCGCGTGCACGACGTCGCCCGCGCGCAACTCGCCGTCCAGCCGCACGAGCAGCGCCTGATCGCCGTCGAGTCGGTAGACCGACTCGACCTGGCCGCGGACGGCGTGTGCGGAGATCCCGCCCGCGTCCGATACCTGACCGCCACCCTCGGGATAGAACGGCGAGCGCGCCAGCTTGACGAGCGCGAGTCCCTCGGCGAGCGGCTCGACCGCGAGCACCTCCGTCTCCAGATCGAGCTCGTCGTAGCCCACGAACTCGCTGGGCGCCGCCGAGCGCGCGAAGCTCGCGATGCGCTCGTCGTCGACGCGATCGCCGCGGCGGGCGGCCGCGCGGGCGCGCTCACGCTGCTGCTGCATGTGCTGCTCGAAGCCCTCGAGGTCGATCCCCAGCCCGGCCTCGCGCGCGAGCTCGGCCGTCAGCTCGACGGGGAAGCCGTGCGTGTCGTGCAACTCGAAGACATCGCCCGCGTGCAGCGCCGCGGCTTCCTGGGCGCGCGCCCGCTCGATCAGGTCGTCGAGCAGACGGGACCCGGTCGCCAGCGTCTGCGCGAAGCGCTCCTCCTCGGCCTCGAGCAGGCGGTGGACGTCGTCGCGATGCTGCGCGAGCTCGGGGAAGCCGCTGCCGAGCGACTCGATCACGGCGTCGTGCACGGCTCCCAGAAAGGGCGTCTCGAGCCCGAGCCGCGTGCCGTGCAGGACGGCACGCCGCAGGATGCGGCGCAGCACGTAGCCGCGCCCCTCGTTCGACGGCGTCACGCCGTCGGTCGCGATCGCAGTCATGCCGCGGGCGTGATCGCAGAGCACGCGGAACGAGCGCACCGCCTCCCCGCCGTCGTCATAGCGGCGGCCGGAGAGGCGCTCCAGCGCCTCGATCACGTGCGACGTCTCGTCGGTCTCGAAGAGGCTGCCGGCGCCCTGGAGGAGCATGGCGACCCGCTCGACCCCGCTGCCCGTGTCGATGTTCTGCGCGGGGAGCGGCGTCAGGGCGCCGTCGTCGCCGCGATCGAACTCCATGAAGACGAGATTCCAGAACTCCAGGAAGCGATCGCAGTCGCAGCCCGGCTTGCAGTCCGCCCCGCCGCAGCCGAACTGGACGCCGCGGTCGTAGTAGAGCTCCGAGCAGGGACCGCAGGGCCCTGTCGGCCCCGCCTTCCAGAAGTTGTCCTCGCCGAGCGCGACGATGCGGCTCGCGGGGATGCCCTGACCGAGCCAGAGGTCGCGCGCGACGTCGTCGGGGCCGAGCTGGTCGTCGCCCTCGTAGACCGTCGCCCAGATGTGCTCGGGGTCGAGCCCCCAGGCGCCCGTCGAGAGCTCGTAGGCCATCTCCACCGCGCCCGGCTTGAAGTAGTCGCCGAACGAGAAGTTGCCCATCATCTGGAAGAACGTGAGGTGGCGGTCGGTGGAGCCGACCACGTCGATGTCGACGGCGCGGAAGCAGCGCTGGACCGAGGTCAACCGGGGGCCGGGAGGCTGCGCCTGGCCGAGGAAGTACGGCTTGAACGGCTGCATCCCGGCAGTCGTCAGCAGCACCGACTGGTCGAGCGCGGAGGGCACGAGCGAGGCCGAGGGCACGGCGAGGTGCCCGCGCTCGACGAAGAACTCCGTGAAGCTGCGGCGGATCTCGTCGGACGACGTCACGGAGCCCACTGAAGGCCGATTCTATGAGGTGGAGGGGCTGTCGAGGCGCCGGCCGAAATCCGCCCGGGCTGATTTCGGGATGAGCGTGTGTGGCTGGGGTGGATGGAGCGAGCAGGGGCGCCGGCCGGCTCGCAGATCCGGTTGGAACCCTTTCAAGACCATATGGATGGGCGGCCGGCTGTGGTGGTCGGCGCCTCGCGCATAGCATCGCGCGGGCTTGACTGCGCTCGGTGTTGGGCCGGGCGTAACCGCATCTATGGGAGGCGCCGACATGCTGAGTATGCGTCGTGTGGGGCTCGATGTACACGGCAAGGAGACGACCGCGGTCGTGCTGGACGCAGTCTC
>JALYLC010000758.1 GCA_030774435.1 Actinomycetota bacterium | reverse complement strand
GTGGACGAGCTCCGACGCTGCTCGTCCACCGCGGACTGCGACCAGGCGGACTCGCGCCCCGGGACAGCCGAACCCGTTTCACCTGGACGCTGGACGCGTCTAGCCGCTGACGCAGGAGGTCTCGCTCACGGCGACGTAGTTCGCAAACGCCTGCGGGCTGCCACCTCGGGTATGCCCCGGCGTGCCCCGATACAGGGCCACCGCGGAGATCGTGCGGTGATCCTGCGTCGCGAACAGCAGGTTGTTGCCGACCACATAGGAGTGGACGACATCGCCCTGGGTGCCTGCCCAGGAGCCCTTGACGGCTCCGCCGTAGGCCTTCTTCATCTGTGCGATCGTCGAGCACGGGCCAATGCCCTTGGACGTCTTGTACCTCTTGTCCCAGGTTGTGATGATGATCGCCCGCGAGCCCTCGCCAGGGAAGTAGACCGCCACCCGGGCCTTGCCGAACACGCGCGTCGGATAGTCCGGCCCTGCCAGGATCCGCGAGCTGGAACTGCCCAACCGGGCCTTATAGACGCCTGCGGAGAGGCCGGTCTGCACGCCCGCGACCTTCGTCTGGGAAATCGCAGGGCTCAACGTGGTTCACGCGGCCGCTCCGCCGGCCGAGCCGATCATCGTGGCGAGCGCGGCGCCGATCACGCAGCCCGCGAATGCACGCTTCTTCATGGTGCCTCCATCGGTGGACTGCTGCGATGTTCGAGCTGCGCCCTAACGGATGCTTATCGAGCCACTACCGATGGTGGCTAGCTGCCTGTGCAAGCGGTTTCGTTCGCAGCGATGTAGTTGGCGAAGGCCTGCGGGCTGAAGCCCCGCGTGTGCCCGGGCACGCCGCGGTAGAGCGCGACCGCCGAGATCGTCCGCATGTCCTGGGTCGCGAACAGGAGGTTGTCGCCGACGACGTACGAGTGCTTGCTCCCGTCGGGGGAGGTTCCGGCCCATGCTGGGGTGACCGCGCTGCCATAGGCCCGCTTCATCTGCGTGAGCGTCGAGCAGGGCCCGATTCCCCTGGCTGTCCTGTAGTTCCTGTTCCAGGTGGTGATGATGATCGCCCGCTTGCCCCGGGCCGGGAAATAGACGTTCACGGACGGCTGCTGGAACGAGAGGAACGGGTAGTGCGGCTCGTCTACAAGCGCGCTGAAGCGAAAGCCGCCGAAGAGGTTCTTGTAGAAGGCGGCGGCCAGGCCGGTCTTCGCCCCTGCGATCGCGGTCTCGGTGATCTGCGCAGGGCCGGCCTGAGCAGTCGCAGGCTGCCTCGCGGGGCCGGGAGCGCCGCCCAGCGTGAGCAGGACCGCGCCCACGACCGTCGCGGCGGTGGCAAACGCGAGCGCCGCGGCGAGCAGCCTCCAGCGCCGGCTCTTGCGGCGGGCAGGCAGCCTCCCTTGCAGCGCCGCCCGGGCGGCCTCTGCCAGCTCGCCGCAGGTCTGGTACCGGTCCTCGGGCGCCTTCGCGAGCGCGGTGGCGAAGACCTCGTCGAACGCCGCCGGGACCTCGGGTCTGAGCTCCGAGAGGCGCGGGGGCGGCTCGTTGAGATGGGCGAATACGACCGACAGATCGCTCTCCCGCTCGAACGGCCGCGCCCCGGCGAGGCACTCGAACAACACGCAGCCGAGCGAGTAGACATCTGTTCGCGAGTCGATCGTCCCGCCTTCGATCTGCTCGGGCGGGACGTAGTCGATCGTGCCGACGAAGCCGCGCTCACCCGTCAGGCTGCTGACCGAGGACACGTGGCGGGCGAGCCCGAAATCGCAGACGTAGGCGTGCTCGCCGTCGGCTCCGGAGCCGATCAGCATGTTGCCCGGCTTGACGTCGCGATGGACGAGGCCTTCGGCATGCGCGGCGTCGAGCGCGTCGGCAGCCTGCGCGACGAGCCGCAGAGCGCGCTCCGGCTCGAGGCGGCCTTCACTCCTGAGGATGTCGCGCAGATCGGAGCCCTCGACGTACGCCATCGCCAGGAAGAGCAATCCGTCCGCGTCGCCCGATGCGAGAGTCCGCACGACGTGGGGGTGATCGAGCGTCGCGGCGAGCGCGGATTCCCGTATGAAGCGCTGACGGAACCGCTCGTCCTCGGCGAGGCCGGCGGTCATGACCTTGAGAGCGGCCGGCTCGCCCGTGCGCGTGTCCTCGGCCAGGTAGACACTGCCCATTGACCCGGCGCCGATCAGCCACTGCACGCGGAAGCCGGCGATGACGGCGTGGGTGACGACGCGAGCTGGCAACGGAACTGCTGCAATCATCACGAGGCGCCTGCCGCGTTGCAAGGCCGGCGTGCTGCGCCGCCTCGGGGCGTGTGCGGGATGATCCCACCGTGGCGATAGGCGAACGCTGGCTCGGCCCCCTGCGGCCATTCGTGCTCGCCCGGCTGCCGCCCGCTCCGGCGAGCGTGATCGAGATCGGCTGCGGAACGGTCGGCGGCTTCGTCCCGGAGTTGCGGCAGAGCGGCTATGAGGCCGTCGGAGTCGACCGCAACGCACCTGATGGGCCCGGCTTCCAGCAGCTGGACTTCGAGGACTACGAACCGTCGCGGTCCGCCGACGCGATCCTGGCGAGCCGTTCGCTCCACCATGTGCGCGACGTCGACGAGGTGCTCGACGGAGTGGCGGCGGCCTTGCGGCCCGGCGGGGTGATCGTCGTCCTCGAGTGGGCCTGGGAGCGCTTCGACGAGGCCACCGCGCGCTGGTGCTTCGCGCGCCTCGAGCCCTCCCCGCCGCAGGACCCGGGCTGGCTGCAACGGCGGCGCGACGGCTGGCTGGCCTCGGGAGAGGCGTGGCAGGCGTACTTCGAGGGCTGGGCAGAGGAGCACGGCCTCCAGCGCAGCGACCGGGTGCTGGCCGGGCTCGAGGCGCGCTTCGAGCGCACGTCGTGCGAGTACGCCCCGTACTTCTTTGCGGATCTCGCCGGCGGCTCCGAACAGGCGGAGCAGGCGGCGATCGATGCCGGGGAGATTCGCGCGACCGGCATCCGCTACGCCGGCCGGCTTCGCTAGAACGCGTCTATCCGCCCGGCAGCGTGGCCGGCCGCTTGGCAACTTTGACGGTGGCGCGTCGCGGGCCCGATTGATCGACGACGTCGAGCACGAGCGAGTCGCCCGGCCTGCGCGCGGCCAGCGCCTTCGACATGTCCGCCGCCGAGCGCACCGCCTTGCCGTCGACCGCCACCACGACATCGCCCTCGCGCAGCCCTGCCTTGGAGGCAGGGCTGTCGGCGAAGACCGCGACGACTGCCGCGCCCCGCGCATCCGGCTGCAGGCCGATCTGAACCGCGGCGGCGGAGCTGCTGATCGAGTCGAACGTGACTCCGATCCAGGCCTGCCTGCCGGTCGGCTTGGTGCGAATCTGGTCGAACACCGAGCGCGCCCCGTCGATCGCGATCGCGAAGCCGATGTTCTCGGCGCCGGTCGCGGCGATCGTGTTGATCCCGATCAGCTTGCCGGTGGAATCGACCAGCGCCCCGCCGGAGTTGCCCGGGTTGATCGCGGCGTCGGTCTGCAGCAATCCCTCGAGGTCGGGGCCGTTGTCCGCGTGAACCGTGCGGTCGAGCCCGGAGACGATGCCCTGCGTGACTGTCGGGCCACCCCCGAGGTCGAGCGGGAAGCCGATGGCGAGCACGGCGTCGCCGAGGCGGAGCTTCGACGACCGCCCGAGGGGAACGGGGACCAGATCGTCGAGTGCGACGCGGATGATCGCGAGATCGCGGCTCGCGGCCGTGCCGATCACCGTTGCCTTGACGGGTTGCCTGTGCCTGCCGTCGTTGAAGGAGACCGTCAGGATGCGCGCGCCGCGCACGACGTGGTTGTTGGTCACGATCACGCCGCGCCGGTCGATCACGACGCCAGACGCCTCGCCCTTGCGCCCGTCGAACCCCACCGTCTTGACGTTGACGACGCCGGGGAGCACGAGCGCGACGACGTCGGCCGCACTAGGGCCGGCGGCCGGTGGCGCGGCCGGGGTGGCCGATGTCGTCCTGGTCACCGTCACGACACTCGTGGCGTTGTTCGAGCTGTTGCCGCAGGCGCCCGCGACGAGTCCGAGCGCCGCAGTCGCGATGAGCGCAGTCAACCTCACGGCAGGCGCTGATTCCACACGAGCGAGAGGGTGCCGGCGGCGAGCGCGAAGAGCGCAGCAAGGCCGACGAGCGCGAAGCTGAGCTCGCGCCACTCGTTCTTATGCCCGAGCCGCGAGGCGAGGTCTTCGTAGACGGCGTTGAGGCGCGTCTCGCTCTGCGTCGCGAAGAACTCGCCGCCGGTCGTCTTCGCGATCTGCCTCAACGTCACTGGGTCGGGCGGCACGGGCCGCGAGAACCCGCCGCGGTTGAGGACACCGTCCGGAGTGCCGAGCGCGACGGTGTAGACCGGGATGCCGTACGACTTTGCACGGGCCGCGCCTGCGAGCGGCGCAAGCGTGCCGCGCGTCTGAGCGCCGTCCGAGAGCAGCAGGATCGCCGAGAGCGGCCGGTCCGGGTCCGGGGGTGGCGCGGGCGACACGGCGGCGGGAGCGACGTCGCCGTTGGTCGCGAGCGGCTGGAGCATCTCGACCGAGCGCGCGAGGGCATCTCCGATCGCGGTTCCCTGGCCGAAGCCCGTATCGCCGAGCAGCAGGCCCTCGAGCACGAGTTCGCGATCGTGCGTCAACGGCGCCGCGACGTATGGCTCGGACGAGAACATGATCAGCCCGACGCGGTAGCTCGCCGGGAGCTCGGCCAGAAAGCGCCGGACCGCCTCCTGCGCGGCACCCAGCCGCGTCGGCTTGATGTCATCCGCCGACATCGACCCCGAGACGTCGACGGTCAGCGCGATCGAGGCCTCCTCGCTTGCGACAGACACTCGCGCCTCGGGCCGCGCGAGCGCGGCGAGAGCGCACGTCAGCGCCAGCAGTGCGAGAACCGGCGGGAGCAGGTAGCGCCAGCGTCGCCCGCCGGCCGCGACGGCGGCCAGCACCTCGATGTTCGTGTAGTGGATCGCATAGCGCGCTCGGCGGCGCTCGATCGCGGCATACGCGAGCACGGCCAGCGGCACGAGCAAGAGCGCGAGCAGCGCAAGGGGCCACTGGATCCTCACCACGCGCACTCCGCCTGCACCTGCACGACGGCGCGGACGCCAGGGGCGAGGCCGCGCCGCGTGGCGCTGACGAGGACCTTGCGCCCGCGGCGCACGCGCACGACGCGGAGCGCGGCGAGCTGGGCGGCGGTCGGCGCACCGGAGGTGTAGAGGCCGACACTGTGGGCGCTGCCCAGCAGGCGCTCGCCGCGATGGCAGGCGAGGGTGGT
>JALYLC010000757.1 GCA_030774435.1 Actinomycetota bacterium | reverse complement strand
GCCTCGGCCTTGCGGGCGAGAAGCTGCGACCGCCCGCGCCGGTGCGCAGCCTGCTCCTGATCGCGCTCGCGACCGCGCTCGTGCGCATCTCAGAGGGCGGTATCGCGTTCCTGCTCGGCAGCGACGGCGCGTTCGGCCGGGCGTTCGGCGTCAAGCTGGTCGCGGCGCCCGCCGCCAGCGTGCTGTTCGCGATTCCGCTGCTCGCGCTCCTCCGCTGGGTGCTCGGCGTCAAGGCGCCGCCACGGCGCCCGTTCCCCGTTCCCGACCCGGTGCTGGAGACCGACGATGTCGCAGCCACCGCCTGAGCCCGGCCTGATCCCGCGAGCGCACGGCCGCCTGCGGCTGCGTCTCGGCGCGCTCGGCGTGGCGGTCGTCGTGCTCTTCATGCTGCTCGTGCTGCGCCTCTGGGCGCTGCAGGTGCTGAACACGCGCACGTTCGTGGCGCAGGCGGCGAGCAACCACGAGAAGCAGGTCGTCGTGCGCGCCCCGCGCGGCGAGATCCTCGACCGCAAGGGCCGCGTGCTCGTGCGCAACCGCGTGGCCTACGAGCTCGATCTCGACCCGGGCGCCGTGCGCGACACGGCCCGCCGCCATCAGTTGCTGCTGCGCGTGTCCAAGATGCTCGACCTGCCGCCGCGCCCGCTCTGGGAGCGGGTCGACCGCCAGCTGCGCATGGATCCCGTCGCGCCGGTGACGCTCGCCACCGACATCGACGTGAAGCTGAAGTGGTACCTGCAGGAGAACCCCGAGATCTTCCGTGGACTCTCCGTGGCGCAGGTGCCGCTGCGCTTCTACCCCTACCGCACGCTCGGCGCGCACATCTACGGGCAGCTCTCGGAGATCGGCCCGAAGCAGCTGCAGGACCCGCGCTTCCACGACTACCACCGGGGCGACGTGATCGGTCAGAGCGGCGTGGAGCGGCGCTACGACGCGTTCCTGCGCGGCACCGACGGGATCGATGCGGTGACCGTCGACGCTTTCGGCCAGCCCACTGGGGCCGTGCGCCACGTCAAGGCGCCCGTGCCCGGCCGGAACGTGCGCCTGACGATCGACCTCGACACCCAGCGGGCGGCCGAGCAGGCGCTCGCGAAGGGCGTGCGGGGCGCCGCCTCCCAGGGCGCCGACGCGGGTGCGATCGTCGCGATGGACCCGCGGACCGGCGCGATCCGGGCGCTCGCCTCCTATCCCACCTTCGACCCCAACTGGTTCATCTCGTACCGCAAGCCGAAGTTCAAGAGGCAGCTCACGCGCATCACGCGCGACAGCGGGACGCCCGCGCACTTCCCGCTGCTCGACCGCGCGATCGCGGGCCGCTATCCCGCCGCCTCGACGTTCAAGCCCTTCGTGGCGATCGCGGCGGTCAAGGAGCGGCGCATCACGCCCGACGAGCTGCTGCCCTGCACGCCGCTCGCCTACTACTACAACAAGCGGTTCCACAACTGGGATCAGACGTTCGACGGGCACATCAACCTGATCAGCGCCCTCGAGCGCTCCTGCGATACGTACTTCTACCGCCTGGGCGACAAGATCTTCCGCGAGGGCGGCAAGTCGGGCCATCCGTTGCAGAACTGGGCCGGCAAGTTCGGCTTCGGCAAGGCCAGCGGCATCGACATCGTGGGCGAGGACAAGGGGCTGCTGCCCGACCCGCAGTGGAAGACGGACTTCTACAAGAAGAACTTCTCGACCGCGGGCACGGCCAGCTACGACTCGAACTGGCTGTTCGACTCGAGCTGGAACGCAGCCGACGAGCTCAACCTCTCGATCGGCCAGGGCAACCTCAACGTCACGCCGCTGCAGCTGGCCGTCGGCTACGCGGCCATCGCCAACGGCGGCACCGTCGTGACGCCGCACGTCGTCAGCGCCGTGCAGGCCCCGGGCGAGCCCACGCGCGTCCAGCCGGCGCCGGCCAAGGCCCACATCGACATCGGCGGCCAGCTGCTGAAGGCCGTGCGCACGGGCCTCCTGCGCGCGACGCACCAGCCCGATGGCACCGCGACCAACGTGTTCGGGCAGTTCGCGGTCCCGGTCGCCGGCAAGACCGGCACCGCGCAGCGCGCCGGCGAGCCCGATTATGCGCTCTTCGCCTCGTACGCCCCTGTGCCCGACCCGAAGCTCGTGACGGTCGTCGTGATCGAGCGCGGCGGGCACGGCGGTGTGGCGGGCGCGCTGACGGCGCTCGACTTCTACTCGAAGGTCTTCAAGACGCCGAAGCCGAGCCTCAGCACCGTCGTGGACCAGTCGACCTGATGTCGAGCATCCTGATACCCGGCGAGCACGTGCGTACGCGCGAATTGCGGCGGACGCGGCGGGTGGGGCTGATCGGGCGCGTGCGCCGCCTCGACTGGCTGATGCTGTGCGCGCTCGCGGGCGTGGCGGCCCTCGGCCTCGACGTGATCGGCACCGGCGCCGGGGGCCACAGCTTCGTGGTCAAGCAGGAGGTCTACCTGGCGCTCGGCGGGGTCGCGCTGTGCGTGCTGTCGTTCATCGACGTCGAGCGCTTCCGCCGTCTCGAATGGCCGCTCTACATCGGGACGATCGGGCTCGTCGCCGCGGTCTTCGCGCTCGGCTTCTCGACGCGCGGATCGCGCCGCTGGATCCAGTTCCCGTTCTTCCAGTTCCAGCCGTCGGAGCTCGGCAAGCTGACGTTGCTGCTGGCGCTCGCCGCCCTCATCGCACGCAACGCCGGGCGAATCGGGACGCTGAGGTTCGTCGTCCTCTGCATCGCCTATGCGGCGCTGCCCACGGGCCTCGTCTTCATCGAGCCCGACTTCGGCACTGCCATCGTGTACCTCGCCTCGCTCCTGTGCGTGCTGTTCGTCGCCGGCGTGCGGCTGCGCCACCTCGCGTTCCTGAGCGGCATCGCGGTGCTGATCTCCGTGGCCGTGCTGTGGGCGCTGCCTGCGGGCGGCGTGCAGGTGCTCAAGCCGTACCAGGTCGATCGCCTCACGTCCTTCCTGCATCCGGAGCGCAACACGCTGGCGGAGGGCTACAACCAGTCGCAGGCGAAGATCGCCGTGGGCTCCGGAGGGCTCGTCGGGCGCGGTAAATCGGGCGCCACGCAGACGCTCAACGACTTCCTGCCGGAGCGCCGCACCGACTTCGTGTTCGCCGTGCTGGGCGAGGAACGGGGGTTCGTCGGGGCGATGCTCCTGCTGGGCCTGTACCTCGTCGTGCTCTGGCGCGTGCTGCGCGCGATCGCCGTCGCGCGCACGCTCTTTGCACGTCTGATCTGTGCCGGCGTGTTCGGCTGGTTACTGTCGTCGATCTTCATCAGCGTCGGCATGACCATCGGGATCGCGCCCGTCACGGGCATCCCGCTGCCGCTGCTCTCGGCCGGCGGGTCGAGCACGATCACCGTGCTGGCGGCGATCGGCGTGGTGCAGTCCATCCAGCTGCGCGCCCGCCTGCCGCAGCGCCTGCTGGCAGAGCGGGAGGAGGAGCGGCGGCGGGAGTCGCGGGAGGAGTCCGGCGTAGGGGCGCTCGACCCATCCCCGCTATTGTGAGATCTTGATGACGATCCTCCACGCCGTGCCCGCTGCCGCGGCACGCCTCGAGCGTGCGCGGCGCGCACCGGTGGGAGCGACCCCGAACGACGCGGACGCGCGTCCTCACAACCACTTGCCTCCCGCGCCGCGCGCGCTTTCGTGCGTGCGTGCCGCAGCGGGGTACGGAGACCCTAATGACCCACGTCAAGCGCATGCTGATCAGCGCGGACCCGCAAGAGGTGCGGGTCGCGATCGTCGAAGGCGGCAAACTTTCTGAGGCGTACATCGAGCGGCGAGGCCGCCGATCGATCGTCGGCAACATCTACAAGGGACGGGTCGACGCCGTCCTGCCGGGCATGGAAGCGGCCTTCGTCGACATCGGCCTGCCCAAGAACGGCTTCCTCTACGTCGCCGAGATCGTCCTCCCCGAGCTGGACGACCGCGACCGGCGCTCCAAGCGCATCCAGGAGCTGATCCAGTCGGGCCAGGACGTCCTCGTCCAGGTCACCAAGGATCCGATGGGCTCGAAGGGCGCGCGCCTGACCATGGACGTGTCCCTCGCCGGCCGCTTCATGGTGCTGGCGCCCGGCGGCGACGGCGTCGGGGTGTCCAAGAAGCTCGAGGGACCCGAGCGCGACCGGCTACGCGACCTCCTGCGCAAGATGAAGACGCACGAGGACGCCGGCCTGATCGCCCGCACCGCCGCCCAGGGAGCCTCCCTGGACGAGCTCGAGCGCGACGTGCGCCTGCTCGAGAAGCTCTGGTCGGTGAGCCGCGGCCACGCGCAGCGCGCCGAGGCGCCGGCGCTCGTCTATGCGGAGCCGGACCTCTCGCTGCAGATGGTGCGAGACGACTTCCGCGCCGACGTGGCCGAGCTCGTGATCGACGACGAGCGCCAGTACCACCGCATCCTCGCCTACGTGCGGCGCACCTCGCCCGAGCTCGCCGAGCGCGTCAAGCTCTACAAGGGCAAGCGCCCGCTCTTCCAGCGCTACGAGATCGAGCAGGGCATCCGCTCCACGCTCTCCCGTCGCGTACCGCTGCCCTCCGGCGGCTCGCTGGTGTTCGACTACGGCGAGGCCTTCACCGTCGTCGACGTCAATACCGGGCGCTTCACCGGCACGACCAAGAAGCTCGAGGACACGATCCTCAAGAACAACCTCGAGGCCGCGGTCGAGGTCGTCCGCCAGTTGCGCCTGCGCGACATCGGCGGGATCATCGTCGTCGACTTCATCGACATGGCGAGCCAGAAGAACCGCGACGCCGTGCTCGAGGTGCTGCAGCGCGAGCTCAAGAAGGACCGCAGCAAGGTCTACGTCGTCGAGATCTCGCCGCTCGGCCTGGTCGAGATGACGCGCAAGAACGTGGCCGACGGCGTGCGCGAGATCATGACCTGCGAGTGCCCGGTGTGCGAGGGCACGGGACGCGTGCTCTCCGACGAGTCGCTCGCGATCGACATGCTGCGCAACCTGCGACGCGTGGCGCGCGATTCCAAGAGCGAGGCCTTCCGGGTCGAGCTCGAGGACGGCGTCGCACGCGCGCTGATCGGTCCGGGCGGCTCTGGACTGGACGAGCTCGAGCACGAGACGGGCCGTGCGTTCGACGTCGCCGGCCGCCTCGACGTGCCGCGCGAGCACTTCGCCGTCCTGGCCGAGGGCACGCTGGACGAGATCGGCGCGCAGGCTCCGCCCTGCTCACCGGGTGACGAGCTCAACCTGCCGATCCTCGAGCCGCACCGCTTCGCCGAGGCCGACGCGGTCTCGCGGCTGAGTGCCGGCTACGAGGTGCAGGTCATCGGCGGGCTGCCCTATGTCGGCACGACGCAGCGGGTGCGCATCGAGCGCGCGACGCGCTTCGCGGCGCAGGCCGCTCTGCTCGACGTCGAGCCCGCGCGCCCCGCGGCGCCCAGCGCCCCGCGGCCGACCGTCGAGGACGTCGACGGCGAGATCGTGGACAAGGTTTCCGACATCCTCGAGCCGGAGCGCCGGGTCGGCGAGCGGCTGGATGTCGAGGGTCGCGTACGCCGCCAGAAGCGCCGCACGGCTGCCGAGCAGCGCCGCGAGCGCGGCAAGAGCGGGACCGGCAACGGAGGCGGGAGCGGGAGCGCCGGCGGAGGCGGCGGCGGACGTGGGCGCGGCGGAGCGAAGAAGGCCCCGGCCGCCGAGAGCGGCGGCGATGCGGTCGTCGACAG
>JALYLC010000756.1 GCA_030774435.1 Actinomycetota bacterium | reverse complement strand
GGGGACGCCGCCGGCGGCGACCGTCGCGGCCGGCAATCCGCCGCCATTGCGGTGGTTGCGCCCGGAGGCGGCTACGGAGGCAACGACGACAACCTCGTCGACCTGCGCATCGACGATCACCGAGCTCCGGTGAGCGAGCTCCGCCGCCTCTACGGCATCCACATCCTGCTCACGGGCACGACGCCCGAAGAGGAGAAGCTCGCGCTCGCCGGCGAGCTCGCGGACGAGGTGCGCGAGCTGCTCGGGCTGGCGGGCTATCCGAGCGAGCCCGGCGAGGAAGGCCTCAACTCGGCGCTGCGCGCCTTCGTCGGCACCGAGAACCTCGAGGGGCGCTGGTGGCTCGGAGAACGGCTCGATCCCGTCGTGCTCGCGCACCTGCGCGCGTGCGCCGGCTGAGAACGTCTCGGCCCTATGCGGCGAGCTGGACGGGAGCGCCCGGCCTGGGGCGCCCGTCCGTGGCCGCGATCGTCGGTGGCGGAGTGGTGACGGGCACGGGCGTGCGCTCGAGGATCTCCTCGCACACGGCGCGCGCCGAGCCCTCCGGGCGGACGCGAATGCGGTGCGCGATGCACGGCTCGAACAGGCTGCGCACATGCTTGACGGCGACCTCCGCGGCGTTGTCGAGCAGCGCGGCGGCCTGAGTGCAGCGATACATCGAGAGCAGCGCGCGCGGCGAGGCGCCCACGAGCACATCGGGGTGCTCGCGCGTGGAGCGGAGCAGGCGCACGAGATAGGCGCGCACCGGCTCGGAGCACGGCAGCAGCGCGATGACCTTCTGCAACTGCACGACGTCGCCCGGGGCCACGATCGGATCGCTGTCCTGACGCTTCTCACCGCCGCCGAAGCGCGTGAGCAGGTCGCGCTCTCCGCTCTCGGACGGGTAGCCGATGCCGGTGCGCATGGCGAAGCGGTCGCAGGACGCGTGCGCCATCTCGAACGTCCCGGAGTTGTCGTGCGGGTTCATCGTCCCGATGCAGAAGAACGGCCGGGGCAGGGAGTGCCGGCGCTTGCCGACAGTCACGGCGTGCTCCTCCATCGCCTCGAGCAGGCCCGACTGCATGCGCGGCGTGGCGCGGTTGAACTCGTCCAGCACGACCGCGTTCGCGAACAGCGGCCCGGGGATGAACTCGTCGGGGCGCAGGCTCGGGTTGGTCGACTCGATCTCCTGGCCGATCACGCCCGCTGCCGTGAGGTCCTCGGTGCACTGGATGCGCGAGTCGTGACCGCCGATCGCGCGGGCGATGACCTTGGCGAGCGTCGTCTTGCCGACGCCGGGAACGTCCTCGACGAGCAGATGCCCGGCGGCGAGCAGGCAGCACAGGGCAAGGGACGCAGGACGGTCGATCTCGACCATCGCATTGCGAATCTCTTCCCAGAGCGCATGCGCGACATCGCGCGCGTCGATCAGCACTCGCTCTTCCAACAACGGTCCCGCCCCCTGGCCCTGGCTTCCTCAGGGAGAACTATCGGCCTGAAAACCGGGGTACTGGAGTCCCCCGCGAGGGGGACGGCTGCAAGGCTCTCCCTACGGCTGCGGGAGCACGACGTTGCCGTCGCCGTCCAGGCCGAAGCCCGGGTTGTGCGCGACTTCCCAGGCGTGGCCATCCAGATCCCGGAAAACGCCGGCGTAGCCGCCGTAGAACGTCTCGGCCGGTGCGCGCGCGATCTCCGCGCCGGCGGCGCGTGCCTGCTCCATGACGGCATGCACCTCGTCGTGTGAGCCCACGTTGTGGGCGAGCGTCACGCCGCCCCAGTGCGAGCCGTCGTCGGCGACCCCCGTGTCCCGGGCGAGCTTGTCGCGCGCCCAGAGCACGAGCACGACGCCGTTGGCCTGGAAGAACGCGGTCTCCTCGATGTCCATCGCGGTCTTCCAGCCGAGCGCCTCGTAGAAGGCCTTGGCGCGCTCGTAATCGGCCACTCCGAGGGTGACGAGGCTGATGCTCTGCTGCATCAGCCCTTGACGACCGCAAGCGGCGAGGAGATGCGCACCGGCCCGGCCGGGGCGGGGCCGGTGGCCGCGATGCGCTGCGCGATCGCAGCGATTGCGCGGGCCGAGGCGGCGTCTGGGTCGCTGCTGAAGATCGGAGCGCCGCTGTCGCTGCCCTCGCGCAGCGCGTCCTCGAGCGGCACCTCGCCGAGCAGCGGCACGCCGAGCTGCTCCGCAAGGGCGCCGCCGCCGCCCCGCCCGAACGGGTAGGTCGCCTCGCCGCAGCAGGGGCAGGCGAGGCTGGACATGTTCTCGATCACGCCGATCAGCGGCTGTCCGAGCTTCTCCACCATCTGCGCCGCTCGCGAGGCCACGCGCTGGGCGGCCAGCTGCGGGGTGGTGACGAGCACCGCCTCGGAGCGCGGGAGCAACTGCCCGAGCGAGAGGCCGACGTCGCCCGTGCCTGGCGGCATGTCGATCAGCAGGTAGTCGAGCGGGCCCCAGTAGACGTCCGAGAGGAACTGCTCGAGCGCGCGGTGCAGCATCGGACCGCGCCACACGACCGAGCCGCCGTCATCGAGGAAGAAGCCGATGGACATGACCTTGAGGTCGTGCGCGACCGGGGGGACGATCATCTTGTCGACGACGACCGGCCGCTGCTGGATGCCGAGCATCCCCGGGATCGAGTAGCCGTAGATGTCGGCGTCCACGACGCCCACCTCGAGGCCGCGGGCGCGCAGGGCAAGCGCGAGGTTGACCGTGAGCGAGGACTTGCCGACGCCGCCCTTGCCGGAGGCGACCGCGATGACGCGAGTGCGCTCCTCGACCGCGATCGCGCGCTCGCCCTCGCTGCGGCTGCCGCGCAACTGCGAGCGCAGCGCGGCCCGCTGCTGCTCGTCCATGTGCGTGAAGCCCACGGAGACGTCGTCCACTCCGGGCACGGCGCCGACGTGCATCTGCACCTGCGCCTCGATGTTGGCCTTGAGCGGGCATCCGGGGACGGTCAGCCGGATCGTCACGTGCACGTGATGCCCGTCCACGTCGACCGCGTCGACCATTCCGAGCTCGACCACGTTGCGCCGCAGCTCGGGATCGATGACCTGGGCGAGCGCGGTCTGGAGCGCATCGGTCGCAGGGCTCTTCACGACGACATGCTACCCGGGATGACTCGCCGGGCCTGCTCCCGGGCCGATGCCGAGAAGGGCCGCGACGCGCGCCACCGAGCGGTCGTCGCGCGCCGCCACGACGCGCGAGCGGCCCTCGAGGTCGAGCGGCGCAGCAGCGAACGGCTCCGAGGCATCCGGCAGCGCGACGGCTGAGCCGGCCTCGCGCACCAGCAACTGCGCTGCAGCGATGTCGATCGCCCGCGCACCGCGCGGGCGCAGGCTTGCGACGGCATCGAGCCGGCCGTCTGCCAGGTGGCACAGGGCGAGGGCGAGGGAGCCCAGCACGCGGACGCGCTCGGCCACGCCCGTCATGGCCGCGGCGGCGGGCACGAGGTGCTCGGGCCGCGTCGCCTCCAGCGCGACGAGCTGCAGCCGCTCGAGCGGGCGCGATCCGCCGAGCGCGACGCCATTCACGCTGGCACCACCGCCGCGCCGGCCGATCCACTCCTCGCCGTTGCCGAGGTCGTAGACGTAGCCGAGCGCGACATCCGCCATCGCGAGGCCGTCGGCAACGGCGACCGAGAGCGCATAGACCGGCAGCCCGCGCTTGGCGTTGAGGCTGCCGTCGACCGGATCGATGACGACGCGCCAGCTGCCGCCGCCGCGATAGGAGCGCTCTCCGATCTCCTCCGAGACGACCGTGAACCCCTCGCCGCCGGCCGCGAGATCTGCGAGCACGGCCAGTGCCGCGTCCTCGGCCGCCTGGTCGACCGCCACCGTCAGATCGCCGCCGGCGCCGCGCCCGAGCTCATCTGCTCGCTGCGCCCGGGGCACGGCACTCACGGCCGCGGCCACGCCGTCGCGCATCGCGCGGCAGACCTCGAGCCAGTGCTCGACGGTCAAGGCTCGAACGGATCGAGCTGGTTGAAGACCATGCCGTCGAGGATCTTCGGGAAGAAGAACGTCGACTTGGGCGGCATCGTCTCCCCGGCGTCCGCGACCGCCTCGACGTCGCCCAGGCTGGGCGCGGGCACCAGCAGCGCGACTGCCGTGCGCGGCGGCGCGGCGGCGACGAGAGCGGCGGCCGCCTCCGCGCCCTGGCGGTAGG
>JALYLC010000755.1 GCA_030774435.1 Actinomycetota bacterium | reverse complement strand
GCGGTCGACGACCAAGCGCGTCCGAACAAGATGCAGCGGGCCAAGCGCGGAGTCCTCGACCCAGCCGGTCCGCCCGTTCGGACGCATCGGGATGCGAACTTGCAGCCAGGTGCGCTGATCGGGATCGCTGAAGGAGCGCAGGACGAGATAGACCTCTGGGAATCCGTCCTCGGTGAGATCGCGCAGCCGTGCGATTCGCCGCGAGGTCCGCGTCGGGAGCGGCTGGATCGGCGCCCTGTGCTCCGGGTGCGCCCAGACGGTGAACGTCTCCTCGTCAGACAGGCGCACGCTTCCGGCCCGCTCAGGCTGAGGCTGTGACTGGGCGCGCGCCGGTGCGGCCACGGCGAGCGGCACGACGAGCGCGCAGGCGCAGAGACTGAGGCGCGCCCCGGCGCGACCCGGGCTCACTGCGACAGCGCCCGGCTCAGCCCGTGAAGCGTGGGATCGCCGCAGCGCACCGCGCGAAGCTGCGCGTGACCGTCCTCCGGTTGCCCACGCGGTCGGTGGCCACCACCCGGATCCGGTGGCGAGCGGCGCGCAACTGCCCGGCCTTGATCGGCACCGAGAACCGGGTGCGGGTGGTCCGCTTGATCCGCCGGCCGTCCAGGAAGACATCGACCCTCCGCAGCCCCGACGCGTCGCTGACCCTGACCCGCGCTGTGAAGCCGCGGCTCACACAGCGCCTAGGGGCCCCGGGGGTCGTGACGCGCACGCGCGGCGCCGTCCGGTCCGCGCCCGGGGTCGGGGTCGCACACCGCGAGCGTGTGATCGTGTTCGTGTCCAACGTGACAGCGGCATTGCGCGCCAGCACCCTGCCGTCGACCGTCGCGCCCGTCGTCGCCGTGATCGACGTCAACGCCAGGATGGATCCTCGGAAGCTGGAGGCCGTTCCGAGCGTCGCGGAACTGCCGACCTGCCAGAAGACGTTGCAGGCCTGGGCGCCGTTGACGAGGTTCACGCTGCTCGCCGATGCCGTGGTCAGCGTGGAGCCGGCCTGGAAGATGAAGACCGCATTCGCGTTGCCCTGGGCGTCGAGCGTGAGCGCCCCGGTCAGCCCCAGCGAGGACGCGGACCGATAGACGCCGGGCGCCAGCCGTTGGCCGCCGAGGTCCGCGGACACGGTGCCGGTAGGGGCTTGCGCAGCGGCATCGTTGTACGCGGTCGTCAGGTCGGTTTGGGCCTGTGATGCGACCGCGTCGGTTACGTGTTGTGAGCCGTTCACCGTTCCGGGAGGAAAGCCCGTCACCGAAGTGCCTGGACTCAACCCAAGATCCCCATTGAGGACGGTCGGGCCCGTGTTCGTTACCGTCGAGCCAGCGAGAACCGCGAAAGGTTCGGCCGTGCCAAGGGGTACCGGCGATGCCGCCCGCGCGTTGCTCGCGAACGCCAGCGCAGCCGCCAACACGAGCAACAGCAGCCCCATACCGTGCGATCGCGCTGCGGCTCCGGCGACCAAGGCCAGCCTTGACGCCCCGCGCCGGACGTACCCGTTGTCGATCGACTCGCAAGCTTGGTTGACGTCGCCGGTCATCTGCGTCTCCTTGCGGCCTCAAACGCCGCGATCGTCCTCACCGCATCACCTGCTCTCGGCAGGCGGTCCCTGCCGAAACCGCCTGGCGTCTGCACCCTTCGTGCTCAACCGACACGCCCCGAGTTCAACGTGTCCCTCAACATCCCTGCTCGCCACCGACTGCAACTCGTCAGGCGATCGCCGCAGAGGCTCGGTTGGATCCCCGCCTGTGCGTCAGTCGACGACCGCCTTGCGCGTCGGCAATAGCCACCTGGGCGTGGACGCTGTAAGTCATCTTTGGGTCGGCGTGGCCGACCTGCCATGCCTAGTACGGGGCCTTGAGTCCGGCCCGGTCCCCGGCCGATCGAGGCGCTCACGCGTGACTGCGGATGGTCTCGGACGCGCCGTCGTGCGGCATGACGACGTCGGCCGCCTCGGCGGGGGTGACGTCGGGATAGAGCGTCCGGATGATGGCGATCGCGACCAGGCCGCCGACCAGCTGGGCACCGACGAATCCGGGGACGGAGGCGGGGGCGATGCCGGCAAAGGTGTCGGAGAACATCCTGCCGACGCTGATGGCGGGGTTGGCGAAGCTCGTGGAGCTCGTGAACCAGTACGCGGCGCCGATGTAGGCGCCGACAGCGGCCGGGGCGCTCGTCGCGCGGCCCGTGCGAGCGAGCGAGAAGATGACGAGCAGCAGACCGAGCGTCGCGATGACCTCGGCGAACAGATGCGGGCCGCTGGCCCGGTGATGGGTGGAGATGCTGACCGCGGTCAGGGCGAACATCGCGTTGGCGGCGATCGCGCCGGTGATGCAGCCGGCCACCTGGGCGGGGATGTAGGCGAGCGCGTCTCGCCACGACAACCCGCCGAAGTGGGCGTCGACGAGCGAGACGACGGGGTTGAAGTGCCCGCCGGAGACGGGCCCGAACATGAGGATGATCGCGAACAGGCCCGCGGCGGTGGCCGCGGCGTTCTCGAGCAGCGCCAGCCCCGTGTCGCTGGGAGACAGCTGACGTGCGGCGATACCGGAGCCGATGACGACCGCGGCCAAAAACGCGGAGCCGAGGTACTCGGCGAGCAGCCGGCGGGCGAGCGTGTCTCTCATGCTGCGGAGACGAGTTTCTCGGCCAACTCGGCGGGCAGGCCGGCGGCCGAGACCTCGTCGGCTACGGCCTTGGCGTCGTACTCGACTCGCTCGATCGTGACGCCCGGGGCGTCCTCGCCGTCGGTGAGGATCGCGAAGGCGCCACGAGGGTCGCCGTCCTTGGGCTTGCCGACCGAGCCGCAGTTGACAAACAGCACGCCGCC
>JALYLC010000754.1 GCA_030774435.1 Actinomycetota bacterium | reverse complement strand
TCGCGCGCGGCCACGCCGACACGCTCGTGGCGACCGACGTCGCGGCGCGCGGCCTCGACATCGACGCGATCACGCACGTCATCAACTTCGATCCGCCGGACGACGATCCGAGCTACGTGCACCGGGTAGGCCGCACCGGCCGCGCGGGCCGCAGCGGCACGAGCGTCACGCTCGTGCTCGACGACCAGCGCGAGGCCGTGAACAAGATGGCCACGCTGGCGGGCGTAGAGGAGCCACGCTGCGAGCGCACCGACACGCTGCTCGTCACCCCGGGCCAGCGCCTGCCGGCCCAGGGCCACCGCTCGCAGCGCCAGCGGCAGCAGAACGCGCACGGCCCCCGCGGCACGAATCCGCGTCCGGGCGAGTGGCGCCGCAACCAGCAGCGCAGCGCGCGGTAGGTCGGAGCTCTCAGACGTCGAACGGGACGAGCGCGAACCGTTCGACGTCGACCAGCCCCTGGTCGCTGATCTTGAGGGCCGGGATCACCGACAGGGCAAGGAAGCTGAGCGTCATGAACGGCGCGGCCAGCGTCGAGCCCAGCTCGCGCACGACGGCGTGCAGATGGTCGAGGCCCTCGACCACTGCGGCCGCCGGCTCCTCCGACATGAGCCCTGCGACGGGCAGCGGCAGCTCGCCGCGCAGCTCGCCGTCTTCGTAGATCGCGATGCCGCCGCCGATCTCGGCGAGCCGCTCGACGCAGCACGCCATGTCTCCGTCGGTCATGCCGACCACGACGATGTTGTGCGCGTCGTGCGCAACGGTGGTCGCGACCGCGCCGCGGCGCAGGCCGAACCCACGGACGAGGCCCAGGCCGATGCGGCCGCTCGCGTGATGGCGCTCGACGACCGCGATCTTCGCCAGGTCGCGTTCCGGGTCGGCGACGACTGCCCCGTCCTGTGCACTCGGCCTGAGCACGAGGTGCTCCGTCAGGATCTGATCCCTGATCAGGCCGATCGCGCGCACCCGCTGGCCGCCCTGGGCCAGCCGGAACGCATCCGGCGCGAGCGGCGCGATGCGCACCGCGTCGCGTACCCAGCCGGGCGCGGGCTCGGAGTCGAACGGCGCGGCGACCCCGTCGCGCGCGACGACGCGGCCATCCTTCAGCACGAGCGCGGCCCGGAACGAGCTGAGGTCGTCGAGCAGCACGCAGTCGGCGCGATAGCCGGGTGCAATCGCCCCTGCCCGCGGCATGCCATGGCAGAGCGCGGGGTGCAGGGTCGCGAGCAGCAGTGCGTCCTCGGGCGTGACGCCAGACGCCACGGCGACGCGGCACATCTGGTCGATGTGGCCCTCACGCAGCAGGAAGTCGGGCTCACGGTCATCGGTGCAGAAGGCGCAGCGCTCAGGCCCGTACTCGCGCACGAGCGGCAGAAGGTCGCGCAGGTTGCGGGCGTTCGAAGCCTCGCGCAACAGCACCCAGGCGCCGCGGCGCCGCTTCTCCAGTGCCTCGCTCAGCTGGGTTGCCTCGTGATCGCTGCCGATCCCGGTGGCGAGATAGGCGTCGAGCGGCGGGCCGACGACGCCCGGGGCGTGGCCGTCGATCCGCTTGCCGATCGCAAGGGCGATCTTCGCGAGCTCGTCCGGAGCGCCGGCGATTACGGCGGGGTAGTTCATCATCTCCGCCAGGCCGATCACTCGATCGCGCGCGAGAATCCCGGCGATGTCCTGCAGCGAGAGCGTTGCGCGCGGCGACTCGAAGGGGCTGGCGGGGACGGCCGACGGGGCGAAGACGAGGACGTCGAGCGGCAGGCCTTCGCAGGAGTCGATGAACCAGTGCACGCCCTCGGCGCCGAGCGCGTTCGCGAGCTCGTGCGGATCGCAGACGATCGCCGTCGTGCCGCGTGCGACGAGCACGCGCGCGAGCTCGGCAACGCTCAGCTTGCAAGACTCGACGTGCATGTGCGCGTCGATGAAGCCGGCGCTCAGGAAGCGCCCGCTGCCGTCGATCCGCTCGCCGCCCTCGTAGGCGCCGACGCCCGCAAAGCGCCCGTCCGCGATGGCGACATCACCCTCGAGCCACTCGCGCGTGAACGCGCAGAACACCCGCGCGCCCTCGATCACCGTGTCCGGCGCCTCGTCAGCGCGCGCCACGGCGAGCAGGCGGGCGGTCGTCAGCGCGTCGTGCATGCGAAGACGGTAGCGGCAGACCAGGCGCAGCGGGAACCCGGGGGCTGACCCCGAGTTCCCGCTGAAACGAGTCCTACTCGGAGTCGCCGGCCTCTTCTGCCGGGGTCTCCGGGGCGTCCTCGGCGAGGATGCGGTAGAGCTTGCGCCTCGTCTCGCGCAGCACGTCCTTGGCCTGCGCGATCTGCGCAGGCTCGCCGGCGTGCAGGACCTGGCGGGCGGCGTTCACGACCTGGCCCACGAGGTCGCGCAACTCGAGTGCGCTGACGTCGCCCTCGACGCCGACCTCTTCCCAGGGGGCGGGGCCGCCGGCGGCGGCCTCCTGGGCCTCCTTGCCGGCGTCGGTCAGCGCGAACACGCGCCGGCCGGCATCGCCGGTCTCGGGGCGGACGAGCTCCTCGTCCTCGAGCTGCTGGAGCGTCGGGTAGATGGAGCCCGGGCTCGGGCGCCAGACGCCTCCGCTGCGCTCTCCCAGCTCTCGCATGATCTGGTAGCCGTGCATGGGCTGCTCGGCCAGCAGCGCGAGAATCGCAGCGCGGACGTCGCCGCGCCCGGCCCGCGGGCCGCGGCCGAGGAAGCCCGGGAATCCGTGCTCGTGGTGACGCAGGTAGCGCCGCCCGCGCCGGCCGCCGGGGCCGCCGGGCCCACCGAAGCCGCCTGGGCCACCTGGGCCGCCGGGGCCGTGCTCGGTCATGAGCAGGATGTCGAACGTTCGGTTCTTGTGTGACTTGGTCATCGAGTGAATCTCCTTTACGTCTCCTCGATAGTTAACGATTCGTCACGATATATCGCGAACTACTCGATGTCAAGAAACCCGATATGCCTGCGGAACTACCCGACCTGCCGGATCCAGGTCGCGAAGGCGCCGAGCAGGCTCACCAGTTGCTCGCGCGTCTCGGCGTCGGTCAGGTTGCCGTCGGCATCGAAGTGCTCGCGAGCGCCCGCGATCTGGAAGAGCGGCGCGGGCAGTACGCGGCAGCCCGGGAACAGGAGCATCTGCCGCAGCGCCAGCTGACTGCGGACGGTGCCCCAGCGCCCCGGCGTCGCTCCGATGATCGCGACGGGCTTGCTCTGCAGCGCGCGCTCGGGTGCTCGCGAGGCCCAGTCGAGCGCGTTCTTGAGCACACCCGGCATCGAGTAGTTGTATTCGGGGGTCGCAATCAGCAGGCCGTCGGCCGCGATGACGTGCGCCTTGAAGGTGCGCACGATCTCGGGGCCGCCGTCGACGTCGAGATCGGCGTCGTAGTGCGGGAGCTCGCGGATCTCGAGCGGCTCGATCGTCATGCCCTCAGGCGACGACTCCACGGCTGCGCGCAGGAGCCCGCGGTTGAACGAGGCACGACGCAGGCTGCCGGCGACGCCGGCGACGCGCAGCGGGCGGTCATCCGCCATGGCCGGAGCGCGCTCCCGCGGATGCGTAGGCCTGCTCGCAGATGCGCAGCGCAGCCAGGCCGTGCACGGGCGATGCCATCCCCGGCCTCCACGCCGCGACCTGTCGCATGGCGTCGCGCAGCTGCGCGATGAACAGCGTGACGTCGCAGTGCACATAGCCGGGCGGCTGCTCGCGCGCCCAGATCCGCCGGTAGCCCGTGCTGCCGTAGACCTCTGTGTCGGCCTCGAAGCCGCCCAGGTGAGACTGCCACCAGCCCGACTCGACCACGGAGCGGGCGCCGCCTTCCCAGTCGATCAGGACGAGGCCGTCGTCGTCGACCGCGTAGTTGCCGTGGGCGGTCGCGATCGACGCTTGCACGCGCCGGGCCTCCGGCTCGCCGAGCAGGAAGCGCGCGGTGTCGATCGCGTGGATTCCCATGTCGACGAGCGCGCCGCCGCCCGCCAGCGCGGGATTCGTGAACCAGCCGCCCGGGCCCCAGTCGGCGTGCACGCCGTAGCCGTGCGTGCGCACGACGCGCCCCAGCTCGCCGGCGGCGATAGCATCGCGCACGGCGATCACGGCGTCGTGGTGCCGCCAGGGATGCAGGACGAGCAGCAAGCGGTCGTGACGGGCAGCCGCGGCGAGCATCGCCTCGCCGTCGGCGACGCTCGTCGCCATCGGCTTCTCGCAGAAGACGTGCTTGCCGGCCGCGAGCGCGGCGATCGACTGCTCGGCGTGCAGAGAGTTGGGCGTGCAGACCACGACGACATCGACGTCCGGGGCGCTCGCGAGTTCGCGCCAGTCCGTCGTGACGCGCTCGATCCCGTGCTCGGACGCGAAGCGCTCGGCCGATTCGAGCCGGTGGTTGGCGACGCCTGCGAGCGTCAGCCCGCAGGTCGCCGCGGCCCGTGCATGCATGTCGGCGACCCAGCCGCAGCCGAGCAGCGCGAGCCGTGCTGTCACGCGCGGGCGCCGATCGGCATCTTCTCCATGATCGCGGCCGCGTGCTCGTGGATGCGAGCGGCGGCATGCGCGACGTGCAGCACGCGGTCGCGATCGGCCAGCAGCAGGCGGTGCTCCATCCAGACCGTCGAGGCGGCAGCGTGCTCGGCGACGGGCAGGTGCAGGTTCGCGTAGTCGAGCACCGGAGCCGAGGCCCGACGCGTCGGGGCGAAGTTGCGGTTGCGGAAGACGTCGAGGTCGGAGAGCGACGGATAGCTCACGCCGAGCGGCACGCCGTCGGCGTACAGCGCCTCCTCGAAGCGGCGCAGCGGCATCCCCGCGAACTCTCCCGCGTCGTAGTGGACGACGAAGCAGTAGTTGCCCTGGCTGTCCATGCGCTCGTCGCGCTTCTGCGCTCGCAGGCCGGGGATCTGCGACAGCGCCTCGCCGAGTGCGATCGCGTTGGCGTTGCGCACGGCGTGCTGCTCGGGGAAGCGCTCGAGCTGCGCGAGCAGGACCGCGCCCTGCCACTCGGTCATCCGGAAGTTGGAGCCGATCGTGGCGTGGTGGTAGAACCAGCGCCCCCGCTCGCGGCCGCAGTCGGCGTAGTTCCAGGCGGCGTCGAGGAGGTGCCGGTCGTTGCCGATCAGGGCCCCGCCCTCGCCGGCGGTCATGAGCTTGCCCTGCTGCATCGAGAAGCTGCCCAGCGAGCCATAGCTGCCGACGCCGCGGCCGCGCCATTGCGAGCCATGGGCGTGCGCGCAGTCCTCGATCAGGTGCAGCCCCCGCCGCTCGCACAGCGGCACGAGCAGGTCGAGATCGCAGACCGCGCCCGCGACGTGCACGGCGATGATCGCCCGCGTGCGCTCGCCGATCGCGGCCTCGGCGGCGGCGGGATCGATGCAGAGCGTGTCGGGGTCGACGTCGACGATCACGGGCGTGGCGTTGACGGCCAGCACCGCGCTGGCGCTGGCGACGAACGTCATGCCGGGCACGATCACCTCGTCGCCCTCGCCGACGCCGCAGGCCACGAGCGCCGCCTCGAGCGTCTGCGTCCCGTTCGTGAACGGGTAGCCCGCGCTCGCACCCTGGTAGCGCGCGAAGTCGCGCGCGAAGCGGAAGGCGCGCCGGCCATCGCCCGTCCACCAGGCCCCGGAGTCGAGCGTCGCCAGCAGCTCCTCGCGCTCGCGCTCGCCCCATTGCGGCCACGACGGATACGTGTCGGCCTCGGCGACGGGTACTCCACCGAGCAGTGCAGGCAGGCTCATGCTTCGTCGCTCCTCTTCATCGGTATGCGAAACGTACCCTCCGCGCTCCCGTCGTGGGTAGAGTCGCGGGCATGGCAACAGGATGGCTGTGGGAAGAGCGCTACGCCTGGCACGACGCGGGCACCTGGAACGAGTTCGCATCGACGCCGCTCAAGGCGTACGTGCAGCCGGAGACGGCCTTCGAGAATCCCGAGACCAAACGCCGCTTCCGCAACCTGCTCGACGTCACCGGCGTGCTCGACGAGCTCGTCCAGTTGCGCGCGCGGCCGGCCAGCGACGAGGAGATCCTGCGCGTGCACACGCCCGCGCACCTCGCGAGCGTCCGCGCACTCGCTGCGACAGGCGGCGACGCCGGCGATGGCACGGTGATGGGTCGCTGGGGCGACGAGATCGCGGTGCTCGCAGCCGGCGGTTCGATCGTCGCGGTCGACGCCGTCCTCGACGGCAGCGTCGACAACGCCTACGCGCTCGTGCGCCCCCCGGGCCACCACGCCGAGCCGGAGAAGTCGATGGGCTTCTGCGTGTTCTCGAACATCGGCATCGCGATCCGTCACGCGCAGCAGGTGCGCGGCGTCGGGCGCGTCGCCGTCGTCGACTGGGATGTCCACCACGGCAACGGCACCGAGACGATCTTCCTCTCCGACCCGGACGTGCTCTCGATCTCGCTGCACCAGGACGAGCACTACCCGCCGGGTCGCGGGCGCGTCGATGTGGTCGGCGAGGGCGCAGGGCGCGGCACGAACCTGAACATCCCGTTGCCGCCGGGCAGCGGCATCGCCGCCTACGGCCTTGCCTTCGACCGCGTCGTCGTTCCGGCGCTGCGGGCCTTCCGTCCCGAGCTGATCATCGTCGCGAGCGGCTTCGACGCAAGCGCGTACGACCCGCTCGGGCGCATGGATCTCAACGCGGAAGACTTCCGCTCGCTGACGGCCAGCCTCATGGAGGTGGCCGCCGACGTCTGCGAGGGACGGTTGATGATGAGCCACGAGGGCGGCTACTCGTCGTTCTACGTCCCGTATTGCGGCCTCGCCGTCGTGGAGCAGCTGAGCGGGCACCGGAGCGACACCGACTTCAGCGGCGTCGCACCCGACAGTCATCGCCGCGGCCCGCGCGCGCTCGAGGCTCATGAGCGCGCTGCGGTCGAGCGCGCTGCGGCGAACGTCGAGCTCGTGCCCGGCCCAGCCTGACGGCGGTCGATGGCGGCATTCGCGATCAGAGGAGCTCGGCCGGACGACGCCCCGGCGATGGCGCGGCTGTTCGCCGCAGTGGCCGAGGAGCGCGACAGGATCGGAACCGAGCCGCCGGTCGACGTCGACGAGCGCAGGGAGCACTTTGCGCGCAGCGCGGGCTCCTCGATGGTCGCCGAGGCCGGCGGCCGGATCGTCGGGATGGTCGGCGTCGACGTCGGTCGCTTCGGCGCGGGCGATCTCGGGATGCTCGTCGACGCCGCCTGGCGCGGGCGCGGAGTCGGATCGGCTCTCATGGAGGCGGCGATCGAGTGGGCGCGCGGCGAGGGGCTGCACAAGCTCTGCCTCGAGGTCTTCCCGACGAACGCACCCGCGCTCGCCCTCTACGGCAAGTGCGGCTTCGTCGAGGAGGGCCGGCGGGTCAAGCAGTACCGGCGCGCCAGCGGCGAGCTCTGGGACGCGATCGCGATGGGCCTCGTGCTCTGACGAGCGGGGTCTGGCCCCGCCTGGCGGGGTCTGACCCCACCTGGCGGAGCCTGGCACCGACATGGCGGATCGGGGCACGAAGCGTCTAGGCATGCGCAAAGCCGGGAGCTAGCGCATCGAGAAGAGGCGTGCACGGCGCAACGATCGGAAGCACTGCGGCGCCGCAATCGGGCATGGTTGAGCCATCGCCACCCTGGGGTCAGGCTCCGCCACCTGGGGTCAGACCCCACCTGGCGGGGTCAGACCCCGTGTGGGAGCGCCGCGACGCGGGCCACGAGCTCGCGGCAGAGCGGCCCGACCTGCTCGATGTCATCCGTGAACATCGACGGCTTGAAGCAGATTGAGGTGTAGCCCCGTGCGAGCTGGCCAGGGATCGCCTCGGCTGCCCGGGCCAGGTCCGCGACGCTCTGCTCGTCGGCGAATGCCCCGCGGATGCCGCCGACCATCTCCAGCTCGCGGGCGTCGCGGCCGGCCTCTGCCATTGCCGCGCGCAGCCGGTCGAGCTCCTCGGGAGTCGGAGAGCCGAAGGGGTGGAAGCCGTGGCCGTAGCGGACGAGGCGCCTCAGCAATGCGGGGTGCAGCGACTGCCCGCCGAACCACATGCGCGGGCCGTCCGGCCGGAAGGGCTTGGGCTCGAGATAGACGTCCGAGAAGCGGAAGTGGCGACCCTCGTGGGCGGCCGGTGTGTCCCGCCAGGCGATCGCCATCGCCTCCAGTTGCTCGTCGAGCATGGCGCCACGCTGGTGGAAGGGCACTCCGAGTGCCTCGTACTCCTGCTCGTGCCAGCTCACGGTCGGCTGGACGACGAGGCGGCCCTCGCTCAGCAGATCGAGCGTTGCGAGTTGCTTGGCGAGCAGGAGCGGATGCCGCAGCGGGTAGATCACCGCCGCCAGCGCGATGCGGAGGCGCGTCGTGGCGGCCGCGATCGCCGAGGCCAGCACGAGCGAGTCGGGCCACGGCGTCGCCGGATCCTGGTTGCCGGGTGCGGCGTAGTCGCGCGGGTTGCCCATGATGCCGTCCGCGCCGGAGGCCGGCCCGAGCACGACGTGCTCGCTGAGCATGACCGCGTCGACCCCCGCCGCCTCGGCCTCGACGGCGATGCGCACGAGGGAGCGGAGGTCACGCGATGATGTCAGCGTCCAGTTCTCGCTGAGGACGAGGATCAGCCGGGGCGGCGCCACGTAAGGCGTTCTCAGGCGTCGAGGTTGCTCATCACGTGCTTGATACGCGTGTAGTCCTCAAAGCCGTACATGGACAGGTCCTTGCCGTAGCCGGAGTGCTTGAAGCCACCGTGCGGCATCTCGGCGACCAGCGGGATGTGGGTGTTGATCCACACGCAGCCGAAGTCGAGCCGCCGGGCGACGCGCATCGCGCGGCCGTGATTGGCTGTCCAGACCGAGGAGGCCAGGCCGTACTGCACGCCGTTGGCCCACTTCACGGCCTCGTCCTCGTCGCTGAACGGCTGCACCGTGATGACCGGCCCGAAGATCTCGTTCTGGATCATGTCGTCGTCCTGCCGCAGGTCGGAGATCACGGTCGGCTCGTAGAAGAAGCCGGGGCCCGCGATGCGATGGCCACCCGCGGCCAGGTGCGCGTGGCCGGGCGCGGCGTCGACCATGGCGGCGACGCGCTCGTACTGGCCGGCGTTGTTGAGCGGCCCGTAGAGGATGTCCTCGTCGTCGGGCTGGCCGGTCTTCGTGGCCTTGGCCTGCTCCGCGAGCGCGTCGACGATGTCGGCGTAGACCTTGGGCGAGGCGATCACGCGGGTCGCAGCGGTGCAGTCCTGGCCGGCGTTGAAGTAGCCGCCGACGGCGATCGTCTCGGCCGCGAGCGCGATGTCGGCGTCGTCGAAGATGATCACGGGCGCCTTGCCGCCGAGCTCGAGGTGGACGCGCTTGAGATCGGCGGACGCGGCGCTGGCCACCTCCATGCCCGCGCGCACGGAGCCCGTGATCGCGACGAGTTGCGGCGTCGGGTGCGAGACGAGCGCGCGGCCGGTGTCGCGATCGCCGCAGATCACGTTGAACACGCCGGGCGGGAAGAACTCGGCGGCGACCTCGGCCATCAGCAGCGTGGACACCGGCGTCGTGTCGCTCGGCTTGAGGACGACGCAGTTGCCCGCCGCCAGAGCCGGGCCGATCTTCCACGTCGCCATCAGCAGCGGGTAGTTCCAGGGCGTGACCTGCCCGACCACGCCGATCGGCTCGCGACGGATGAACGACGTCATGCCGCGCATGTACTCGCCGGCCGAGCGGCCTTCGAGCACGCGCGCCGCGCCCGCGAAGAAGCGGATCTGGTCGACCATCGGGGGGATCTCCTCCGAGGCCGTGAGCGCGCGCGGCTTGCCGGTGTTCTCGACCTCGGCATCGACGAACTCCTCCGCGCGGGACTCGATCGCGTCGGCGAAGCGCAGCAATGCGAGCTGGCGCTCGGCCGGCGTCGAGTCGCGCCACTCGACGAAGGCGTCGGACGCCGCCGCATACGCTCGGTCGACGTCCTGCTCGCTCGAGATGGGCGCCTGGGCGTAGGTCTCGCCGGCGGCCGGGTTGACGACGTCGGAGTACTTGCCGGAAGCCGGCTCCACGTACTCGCCGTTGACGAAATTCTTCAGGGTGCGGGTCGCTGTGGCGGCCACCATTGCCTCCTTTGGATTGCCGTCCGTGAGCCTAACGAACTGCGCTCGAGCAAGAGCGCCTCAGGCAGTCGCAGCGGCGATCGCCGCGCGCGAGAGCGCCGCCTTGTGCACGAAGCCCGCCGCGCCGCAGGCGCTCACGCGATCGGCGCCCAGGTCGGCCAGGTCGCGGCTCGATGTGAGCACGATGCGTGCGCGGGGGCAGCGCGCCCGCATAGCGAGCGCGACCTGGAAGCCGTCGATGCCGGGCAGCCCGACGTCGAGCAGCACGAGCTCGGGCTGCACGTGGGCGACCGTCTCGAGAGCGCTCTCGCCGCTGGCTGCCTCGGCGACCACGACGTACCCCTCGGTCTCGAGCAGCCAGCGGGCGCTGGCGCGGAACGAGGCGTGGTCGTCGACCAGCATGACCGTGACGGGTCGCCGGCGAGTCGCTTGGGGGGGATGCGTGCGCTTGATGGTCTGGGAGGTGGTCAATGGCGGCGGTCGGAGCCGCCTCATACATCGTGTCGCCACGCCGCCTGTGTGCGTCTACGGACGCCTGGCGTTAGGGAGTGGGGCAATCCGCACCTGCGAGTGGACGATCTCCGTACGGCGGCTCGCTAAACGACGCCACGGTCGCGGATGCGCGAGCGCAGGGAGCGGCGATCGGAGTCGCTGATGGCGCCTGCGCGGACCGCCTCGTCGAGCAGCGGATCGGCGGCGGCGAGGGCGACGGATCGCACGCGGGCGACGCTCACGTTCTGCCGGGCGGCGAGGTGCGCCACCGATGTCCCGGCTGCCTGGCTCTGCGCGAGCTGGCTCTGCGGGACGCCGAGGGCCGCGGCCGTGGCGGCCATTACGACCAGGCGCACGCCCCAGAGGCGCCGCATGCGGGGTGCGCTGCCTGCCGGCGGAGGCTCGTTCGCGGCTGCCTGATCCTCGGCCATGACTGCACGATGCACGAGGTGCGTAAGAGCGACCCGAGCGTTAACTGGGGCGCAACTGTGAGTCTGGAAAACGAGGCCGGGGCGCCTGCTTGAGGGACGCCCCGTCTCGGAGGGTAGTGCTAGTTGTGCGTTTCACGCCATACGCAACGTGTGCCTGTCCATGCGGTTGGCGGGCTGCTGGTAACGCGCAGCGGTAACGCTCTGCTCGCGTGCGTGCTGTCGCTTGGCTAGCGCCTCGAGCAAGACTCGGCGGTTCTCCTGCTGGTCTTCGCGCCACTGCTTCTCGGCGGGCGTGGGTTCGTACTGCATGGCTGGCTCGTGCTCATCGACGCGCAGAGCTCGAGGCCCGATGCGGATCGCCGGCAACGCGCCCGATTCGACCAGCCGGTAGACGTGGCTGACGCTGCAGTTCAAGCGGCGGGACACGTCCACGATCGGCAACAGCGGGGAAACCTGCGAAGGCTGCGGCATCCCAGAATCATACCAAGACACACAGCTAACTCACAGTAAACTCTCAGCAAATCCACAGGGAAAGGATTACCCCTTTCAGGGATCCCGACTTGTCCGCAAACGCCGACCCATTCAGACACAGGCATAAGGGAACGGGTTCAGAGGGGCAACGCCGCCCATACCTTCCCAGTACGAGGCCTGCGGAAGCACCTGTGCCGGGACGAGCCGCCATTCCCCCATTGGGGGATGGCGCCGGCGGTGTGCGCGTCCGGAAGATCCTAGGTTCGGGGAGGGAAAAAGGAAGCGCGGGGTCGCGCGCCGTCGTCTGGCGTTCGCGGCGCGCGCCATCGCCCCCGCCCTATGGGGTCGAGTGGTAACGCTGCGCGGTAACGGTCGCTGCGTCTATTGCGTCTAGATCGTCTCGGCGCGTGGGTTGGGTGGCACGAATCCATGCGGTTGAGGCGCAGCGGGTGCCGCTCGATTTGCTCACGCCATACGCAACCTCAGGGAGAGGCGGCGGCGATTGCGGCGGCGGAGGCCCCGTGGCCTGTCGCTCGAGCGCGCTGCACGACGCAGGCGCTCGCTGACGCGCTCACGATGAAGCATGACTGCCAGCTCGGGACGGATGGGGCTGAACACGGCTGCTCCTCAACGTCGGGTCGAGGGCCGGTCGCCCTCACGGCGAGAACCATCGCGCTCGGCGATGCCTGCTCGGTTCGGGCTCGCCGGTGTCTCACGGGCGGCAGCCCGAACGGCGGTGGGTACGGGTAGCCGTACCTCAGGGCTCCGACTGCTACGGTCGCCTCTCATGGGCGCGCTGCGCGTCGCGATCGCTGACGATTCGGCCCTCATGCGCGAGGGTGTCGCGCGCGTGCTGGCGGACGCGGGGTTCGAGGTGGTCGCGCAGGCCGAGAATGCCGTCGATCTGATGCATGCCATCGGGTCGCTGAAGCCCGATGTCGCCGTCATCGACATCCGCATGCCCCCGACGCACACCGACGAGGGCGTGCGCGCGGCGCGGCGCATCCGCGAGGCGCACCCGGGCGTGGGCGTCGTGGTGCTCTCGCAGCACGCGGAGCCCGAGTACGCGATGGAGCTACTGGCTGAGGGCACCGACGGCGTAGGCTATCTGCTCAAGGACCGGATCGCCGACATCGACGACTTCGCGGAGTCCGTCCGGCGGGTCGCGCAGGGAGGCTCGGCGCTCGACCCCTCCATCGTCGGCCTGCTGGTCGCTCGCAAGCGCCGTTCGAGCCCGCTCGAGGTGCTCAGCGCGCGCGAGAAGGAGGTGCTCTCGCTGATGGCCGAGGGCCGCTCCAATCAGGCCATTGCCGATGCGCTCGTCGTCACGCCACGCGCAATCGAGAAGCACATCACCAACATCTTCGAGAAGCTCGGGCTCGGCAGCGCGGTCGAGGATCACCGCCGCGTGCTGGCCGTGCTCACGTTCCTGCGCGCGAGCTGACGGCTGCCTCGGGTCGCGCGCCGCAGCCCGCGAGCTCCGGCGCCGTTGTCTGGCTGACTCCCTCCGGCCAGTGTCTCGTTCGAGATCCCCGGCACGTTCAAGACGGCCGGCTCCAAGGTCGCGCCCATCAACCAGGTGATGCGCGATCGCGCCCCGCTCGTGATCGGATTCGTGCTCCTGCTGAGCTTCCTGCTCCTCCTGGTCACGTTCCGCTCAGCGTCGGCGCGGCCTACGGCATCCTCGTCGCGGTCTTCCAGCACAGCTGGGCGCAGAGCCTGCTCGGGTTCAAGAGCGACGGCGCGATCGAGTCGTGGCTGCCGATCTTCCTGTTCGTCGTGCTCTTCGGCCTCTCGATGGACTACCACGTGTTCATCCTCAGCCGAGTGCGCGAGCTGTGGGAGAAGGGCGTCCCGACCGAGCAGGCCGTCGAGCAGGGCATCACCGAGACGGCCGGCGTCGTGACCAGCGCCGCCCTCGTCATGGTCGCCGTCTTCGCGATCTTCGCGACCCTCTCGGGGCTCGACATGAAGCAGCTCGGCGTCGGGCTCGCCACGGCGATCCTGCTGGACGCGACGCTCGTGCGCGCCGTGCTCCTGCCGGCCACGATGAAGCTCCTCGGCGACCGCAACTGGTACCTGCCGAAGAAGCTCAGCTGGCTCCCGCTCGTAAGCCACGGAACGCCCGCGCTGGGCTCCTGACCTCGCGCTCACGCGAGCGTGCATAAACCGGGGTCAGGCACGCAATCTGCGTGCCCGACCCCGAGTTATGCACGTGGCCCCTCCAAAGCGGACGGGCCACCGCCGTTTGCAGATGACTGCGAATAGGGGAAGATGGTTCGACGTTGAGTATTTTCGATGACCACCACGAGCGACGAGCGATGCAGTTACGCGACCCGCTGACAGGGCGGCTGCGCTCTGTGCGCGCCCATCCGTTCGGCTTCCTTGCGATGGGCGCGACGATCGCACTCATCCCGTGGACGCTGATCTACATCACGCAGCTGCCCGACCGGCACACGAGCGACCACTGGAACGTCGCCTGGACGGGCTTCGACATCCTGCTCGCGATCGCGCTCGGCGTCACGGCCTGGTCGGCGCTGCGCGAGCGCGCGATGCTGATCGTCGGCCTGATCGTCTCCTCGACGCTGCTCCTCTGCGATGCCTGGTTCGACGTCGTGACGTCGTTCGGTACGGACGACCAGATGCTGACCCTGGTGACCGCGCTCGCGATCGAGCTACCGCTCGCGTTCTATTTCGCGCTCCTGACGCGCCGCGTGCTTGTGACGGCGATCCGCGTGAGCCGCCCCGAGTACGCGGGCACGGCGCTCCACTCCGTGCCGCTGGCGACGGATCACCCCAACGAGCCCGTCACGCAGTGACGGTGCGCGCCACCGCGGCGAAGGCCGCGACGGCGCGGTCGACGTCGTCGTCCGACAGGGCGGCGGAGAGCTGGGTGCGGATGCGCGCCTGGCCGAGCGGCACGACGGGATACGAGAACGCGACGGCGTAGACGCCGTGCTCGAGCAGCGTCTCTGCTGCCGCGCTCGCGCGATGCGCATCGCCGAACATCACCGGGACGATGGGATGCTCGCCGGGCACGACGTCGAAGCCGAGCGCCGACAGCTCGCGGCGGAAGCGCGCGGTGTGCGCGAACAGCCGCTCGCGCAGGGCGGCGCCCTCGCCCTCGAGCAGGTCGAGCACCGCGAGGCTCGCGGCCACGATCGGCGGGGCGAGGCTGTTGGAGAAGAGGTACGGGCGCGAGCGCTGGCGCAGCAGCGCGATCGCCTCGCGCCGCCCGCTGGTGTAGCCGCCGCTCGCACCGCCGAGGGCCTTGCCGAGCGTGCCCGTGATCAGGTCGACGCGCTCGGCGACGCCCTGCAGCGCAGGGGTCCCGCGGCCGTCCGGGCCGATGAAGCCGACGGCGTGCGAGTCGTCGACCATGACGACTGCGTCGTACTGCTCGGCGAGCTCGCAGATGCGCCGGAGCGGCGCGATGTGGCCGTCCATCGAGAACACGCCGTCGGTGGCGATCAGGCGGCGGCGCGCATCTGCGGCCTCGCGCAGCCGCCGCTCGAGCTCCTCGGTGTCGCCGTTTGCGTAGCGCAGCCTGCGAGCCTTGCAGAGCCGCACGCCGTCGATGATCGAGGCGTGGTTGAGCGCGTCCGAGATGATCGCGTCACCCTCGCCGAGCAGCGTCTCGAAGAGGCCCGCGTTGGCATCGAAGCAGGACGAGTAGAGGATCGTGTCCTCGCAGCCGAGGAACTCGCTGATGCGCTCCTCGAGCTCGCGGTGGATGTCCTGCGTGCCGCAGATGAAGCGCACCGACGCCATGCCGTAGCCGCGCTTGCCCAGCGCGTCGCGCGCCGCGGCCAGCACGGCGGGATGATTGGCCAGGCCGAGGTAGTTGTTGGCGCAGAGGTTGAGCAGCTCGCGGCCGTCGGCGAGCGTCACGTGCGCGCCCTGCGCCGAGGCGATCACGCGCTCGCTCTTGCCGAGCCCGGCCGCGGCGATCTCGTCGAGCTCGCCCTGAAACTGGTCGCGCACTCCTTCGAACATCACTGCTCCCAGTCGAGCACGACCTTGCCACTCTCGCCGCTCGCGGCGACGGCGAAGGCCTGCTCGAACTCGCTGTAGGGGAAGCGGTGGGTGATCACGGGCGAGATGTCGAGGCCCGACTGCAGCATCACCGTCATCGCGTACCAGGACTCGTACATCTCGCGGCCGTAGATGCCGCGGATCGTGAGCATGTTGAAGATCACGCGGTTCCAGTCGATCGCGATCTCCTCGGACGGGATCCCGAGCAGGGCGATGCGCCCGCCATGGGCCATGTTGGCCAGCATGTCGTGGAGGGCGGCGGGGTTGCCCGACATCTCCAGGCCGACGTCGAAGCCCTCGGTCATGCCGAGCGCGTGCTGGGCGTCGGCGACCGACCCCTGGCTGACATCCAGCGCATGCGTGACGCCGATGCGCCGGGCCAGCTCGAGCCGGTACTGATTCATGTCGGTGACGACGACGTGCCGCGCGCCGGCGTGGCGCACGACGGCGGCGGCCATGATCCCGATCGGGCCGGCGCCGGTGATCAGCACGTCCTCGCCCAGCACGGGAAAGGCGAGCGCGGTGTGCACGGCGTTGCCGTAGGGATCGAAGATCGCAGCCACGTCCAGGTCGATGCCTGGCGCGTGCTTCCAGACGTTGGTCATCGGAAGCGCGATCAACTCGGCAAAGGCCCCTGTGCGGTCGACGCCGACGCCCTGCGTGTGAGCGCAGAGGTGGCGCCGCCCTGCCATGCAGTTGCGGCAGCGGCCGCACACGAGGTGGCCCTCGCCGCTGACGATGTCGCCCGGCGCGAAGTCGTTCACGTTCGAGCCGATCGCGACCACTTCGCCCGCGAACTCGTGGCCGACGACCATCGGGACCGGAATGGTGCGCTGCGCCCACGCATCCCACGCGCGGATGTGCAGATCCGTGCCGCAGATGCCCGTGCGCAGGACGCGGATCAGCACGTCGTTGATGCCGACCTCCGGCTCGGGTGCGTCGACGAGCCAGATGCCAGGACGCGCCTCCGATTTCGCAAGCGCCTTCACGCCGTCATCACCCGAGCTTCCTGTCCGTGATCGCTACGCTCGGGGCATGATGGCAGTGGCCGATCCCGAGCGGCGCGGCCAGCTGCTCGTCGCGGCAGCCGCGGTCGCCTGGTCGACCGCGGGTCCCGTGCAG
>JALYLC010000753.1 GCA_030774435.1 Actinomycetota bacterium | reverse complement strand
GCCCGGCTTGGCGCGCTGGTCGCCGTGGATCGTGAACGTGTAGATCTCGGTCGAGCCGTAATGGTTCACGAAGGCCTCCGGCGAGAACGCCTCGACGCAACGCTCCACGAGCACGCCCGCCATGGGCGCGCCGGCGTAAGCCAGCGCGCGCACGCTGGAGACGTCACGCGGCCGCGCGCGCTGTGCGGTGACGAGATCGTGGAAGAGCGTCGGCGCCAGGTAGAGAGAGGTCAGCCGCTCGCGCTCGACCGCGTCCAGCGCCGCGTCCGCACGGAACTCGGGCTGGCTGCAGAAGACGCCGCCGCAAGCGCTCGCCGCCAGCAGCGAGCGCATGCCCATCGTGTGGTACAGCGGCATGACCCCGAGCGTGCGGTCACGGGGCCGGAGGTCGAGCTGGACGAGCTGCGCCAGCGCCGCCGCGCGCTCGGCCCGGTGCGAGCGTGGCACGCCCTTCGGGCGACCGGTCGTGCCGGAGGTGTAGAGCATCAGCGCCGGTTCGCGCTCATCGACCCCCGAGGGCCCACCGGGTCCGTCGGCCGGCTCCAGCGGCCGGCCCGCCGGTGCTCCGGCCACCGCGATCAGCGGCATCTCCGGCACGGCCCGGGCCGCCTCGGCGGAGGCTTCCTCGATGGCGAGCACGCGGGCCCCGCAATCATTCACGCAATACGTGAGCTCGTCCGGTCGGAGCCTCCAGTTGAGCGGCACGAAGACCGCCCCGAGCCACTGCGACGCCCAGTAGAGGACGGCGGTCTCGAGCCGGTTCTTGAGCGCGACCGCGACGTGGTCGCCTGCCGCGACCCCCCGCGCAGCCAGCCCGCCGGCCGCCGAGCGCGTGAGCACGAGCAGCTCCGCGTAGCTGACGCGCCGCTCCCCGTCGACGAGCGCGAGCGCCTCCGGGTGCCGCTCCGCGCAGGCCAGCAGGTGCTCGCCGAGGTTCACGGCTCGGTCCCCGCGACCTCGGCGATCGCGTCCACGATCGGCTCGTAGCCCGTGCAGCGGCAGAGGTGGCCGGAGAGCAGCTCCTCGATCTCGCGCCGCGTCGGCGTGCCGCCCGCCGCCAGCAGCTCGGCGGCGCTCATGAGGATGCCCGGCGTGCAGAAGCCGCACTGCAGGGCATGGTGGCGCCGGAACGCGTCCTGCAGAGCCGAGAGCGGGCCCTCGGGATCGGCCAGCGACTCGACGGTCTCGACCTGGCAGCCCTCGGCCTGAGCGGCGAGCATCAGGCAGGAGCGCACGGCGCGGCCGTCCAGCTGCACCGTGCAGGCGCCGCACACGCCGTGCTCGCAGCCCACGTGCGTGCCGCGCAGGCCGAGCGAGTGGCGCAGGAAGTCCGACAGCAGCAGGCGGTCGTCGACGAGCTCGTGCACGCCGCGGCCGTTGACCGTGAGCGCAAGCTCCCTCATGCCACCGCCATCGCATGGGCGCTCTGCGCGGCCCGGCTCGCGAGCACGCCCGCGAGGTGCCGGCGGTATTCGGCGGAGGCGTGCATGCCGTCGCTCGGATCGACGGCGCCCCGGGCCTCGGCTGCCGCGCTCGCCAGGGCCTCGGGCTCGCATCGGGTCCCCACGAGCGCGCGCTCGGCCGCAGCCAGCCGCAGCGGCCGGTCCGACACCGCCCCGGCGCCGAGACGCGCCTCGCTGACGATCCCGCCCTCGACCCGCAGCGCGCAGGCGACCGCGCACACGGCGTAGTCGCCATGGCGCGGCGCAACCTCGGCGAAGCCCGCGCCCCAGCCGGCGCCCGTGGCCGGGAAATGCACCTCGGTCACCAGCTCGTCGGGCTCGAGGCAGCTCGTCAGGTGCGAGACGAAGAACTCCTCCGACGGGACGAGGCGCGCGCCCGCGGGGCCCGTGACCTCGACGTCGCCGGCCAGCGTCTGTAGCAGCAACGGCAGCTCGGCGGCCGCATCGGCGTGGGCGATCGAGCCGCCCACCGTGCCCCGATTGCGCGTCGCGACGTGCCCCACGAAGGGCAGGGCCAGCCGCAGGAGCGGGCAGGCGGCCAGTGCGGCAGCGTGGCGCTCGAGGTCGCGCTGCAGGCTCAGCGCGCCCACGCGCACCGACCCCTCGGCGATGTCGATCATCGCGAGCGCCGGCACCTGGTTGAGGTCGACCAGCACGGCCGGCGCGGCCAGGCGGAAGTTGAGCAGGGGCACGAGGCTCTGCCCCCCGGCGATGACCTTGGCGTCGTCGCCGTGCTCGGCCAGCAGCGCGAGCGCCGCCTCGAGCGAGCGAGGGCGCTCGAGCCGGAGCGGGGAGGGCTTCACAGGAGCTCCCAGATGCGCTGCGGCGTCGCGGGGAGCTCCACGTGCTCGACGCCAAGCGCGTCGGCGACCGCGTTGGCGATGGCCGCCGGGGCGCTCATGGTCGTGCCCTCGCCGAGCCCCTTGGCCCCCAGCGGCGTGAGCGGCGAGGGCGACTCGAGGTGAGCCGTGATGACACGTGGCAACTCGGTGGCCGTGGGCGGCAGGTAGTCGAGGAACGTCGCCGTCGTGAGGTTGCCGTCCTCGTCGTAGCGGTGTTCCTCGAGCAGCGCGGCGCCCAGCCCGTGGGCGAGGCCGCCGCGCACCTGCCCGTGGGCCAGCAGCGGGTTGAGCAGGCGGCCGGCGTCGTGCACGGTGACGTAGGAGCGCACGGCGATCTCGGCCGTCTCGGGGTCGATCTCGACGGCGCAGACGTCGGCGACGAAGCCGTAGCAGGCGGAGGAGTTGACGCGGTCGTCATCGTCCGGCGGCGAGATCGGCAGCGTGTAGGTGACGGTCAGCGCCAGCCCTTCGGCGGCCTCGCCCGAGAGGTCGCTCGGGTGCCAGTGCGCCGCACCGGCCAGCCGCCGGATGGGGACGCTCTGATCCTCGTCGCCGCGCAGGCGAGCCAGGCCGCCGGCGAGCTCGACGTCCTCCGGCGCGCAGCCGAGCGCGGGAGCCGCGAGGGCGCGCAGCCGATCGGCCAGGCGCGTCGCCGCGAGATGCACCGCGGACGCTCCCATGGCGGCGAAGCGGCTGGAGTAGTTGCCCGACGAGACCGTCCACGGGTTGGCCGCCGTGTCGGCGTCCGTGCGCACGTCGATCTGGTCCGGCTCGAGGCCGAGGACATCGGCAGCGACCTGCGCAGCGACCGTGCGGTGCCCCTGTCCCTGCGGCGTCGTCGTGATGCGGAGCGTGACGCCGCCCTGCGCGCCCATCGCGATCGTCACGCCCTCGGCGTTGCCGCTCTTGGGCAGACCTTCGGCGCGCTCCTCGGCGGTCTGCACGAGCGTGATGTAGCCCATGTTGGAGACGCTCGGCTCGACCACGCAGGCGAGCCCGATGCCGATCAGGCGCCCCTCGGCGCGCGCCGCCGCCTGCTCGGCGCGCAGCTCCGCGTAGCCGGACAGCTCCAAGGCCTGGTCCAGGCACGCCTGGTAGTCGCCCGAGTCGTAGACCGCGCCCGCGGCCGCGCGGTAGGGCATCTGCCCGGCGAGCACGAGGTTGCGGCGGGCGAGCTCGGCCGGGTCGATCCCGAGCCGCCGGGCTGCGATGTGCATGGTGCCCTCGAGCGCGCTGTAGAGCTGCGGCCCGCCGAAGCCGCGATTGAGCCCGGTGGGGGCGCGATTGCTGACGACCACGCGACTCCGCACCGCGAGGTCCTGCACGTCGTAGGCCCCGGTCAGGCAGCCGTGCATGCGGTAGAGCGTGGCCGGCTCGGGCGCGCGCACGTACGCCCCGACCTCGTCGATCAGGTCGAGCCGCAGGCCGAGCAGGCGGCCGTCCGCCGAGAACGCGGCCTCGACCTCGCTGGTGCGCTCCGTCGCCATGGAGGCGGCGAGTAGGTGCTCGCTGCGATCCTCCGTCCAGCGCACCGGCACTCCGAGGCAGCGCGACGCGATCGCCATGAGCACCACGGCGTGCAGGACGGCCGCCTTGGTGCCGAACGAGCCTCCGCTCTCCGACGGCGTGAGCAGTCGCAGCTTCGCGCCCGGGATGCCGAGCGCCGCCGCGGCGACGCCGTGCAGCGTGAACGGTCCCTGGAAGTTGGCCCAGGCGGTCACACCGCCCGCCTGCCAGTGTGCGATCACGCCGTAGCACTCGACGGGCGTGGCCGAGGAGCGCGGGTGGCGGAAGCGCTCGCGTACCACGAGCGCGGCCTGCGCGAACGCCGCATCGGGATCGCCGTAGCTGAACGCGCGATCGCTGACCACGTTCGAGCCGGCGGCCGGGTGCAGCAGCGGAGCGCCGTCGGCCAGCGCAGCCTCGACGCTCGCGGCCACGGGCAGGGGCTCGTAGTCGACGAGCACGCGCTCCGCGGCGTCCTCGGCCAGGTAGCGGTCGCGTGCGACGACAACGCAGACGGGCTCGCCGACGTAGCGCGCGACGTCGACGGCGGCCGCGTAGTGGACGATGCCGGGCCCGACTGCCGAGGCGAACGGGCGCGAGTGCGCCGCGACATCGGCACCGGTGATGACGCCCACGACGCCGGGCAGCGCAAGCGCCGCCGAGGAATCGATCGCGCCGATGCGCGCGTGGGCGAACGGCGAGCGCACCACCGCCGCGCAGCCGATGTTGGGCACCGGGTCGAGGTCGTCGATGAACCAGCCCTGGCCTCGTAGCAGGGCATCGTCCTCGACTCGCAGCGCAGAGCGACCGACGTGTCCAGGCGCCTGCTCGCGTGGACGGGTCCGGGTCGCCACGTTCCGGGATGATAAACAGGTGCCGCGAGCCGGAACGCGCTATCCTCGCGCCGTGGCGACTGCAGAGGGAACGGCGCTCACCTCGGTCGATCGGGCGCTGCGCCTGCTCGAGGAGCTGGCGCGCCACGGGCCGCTCGGCGCGACCGAGCTCGCGAATCGCACGGGCTGCGCCAAGGCGACCGCGTTCCGCCTCGCGCGTACCCTCCAGGCGCGCGGCTTCGTCGTGCAGAACCAGGACTCGTCGTACCGCCTGGGCCCCCGCTGCCTGCTGCTGGCAACCGGGGTTCACACGAGCTTCGACGTCCGTCGCGAGGCGCTCCCGGCCATGGAGTCCCTGCGCGACGAGACCGGCGAGACGGTGCAGCTCACGGTGCTCGAGGGCTCCGATGTCGTCTACGTCGAGCAGGTGCCCTCCTCCAAGCCCGTCCGCTCGGTCGGCACCATGGGTCAGCGCGCGCCCGCGCACACGGTCTCGGGCGGCCTCTCGCAGCTCGCGCTGCTGCCGTTCGAGCGCGTGCGCGAGCTGCTGCCGAACCCGCTGCCGCGGCCGACGTCGGCCTCGATCCCGAGTTTCGAGCGGCTCGAGGCCGAGCTCGAGCGCGTGCGGGCTCGCGGCTTCGCGATCAATCGCGGGGGATTCCGCCACGACGTCGGCGGCGTCGGGACCGCCGTGATCGACGCTCACGGCCGGGCGGTCGCCTCGATCAACATCTGCGTGCCGCTGTTCCGGCTCGAGGAGCTCGGCGTCGACCGGCTGGGAGCGCTGGTGGTGCGCGCGGCCAGCGAGGTCTCGCAGGGCTCGTCGCTCGCGGCGGGCGCGGGGGCAGTCAGCGCGTGAGCTTCGCCGACCTCGGCTTCGCAAAGGTCGACCTCGAGCGTGACGCGCGGCAGGGCGCACCGGAGGCGGTGCTGGCGGAGGGCAAGACGCCGGACGAGATCGAGGCCATCGTGCGCGCTCTGCGCGACGGCGGCGCGAGCTCGGTGCTCGTGACTCGCGCCGACGAGGCTGCGCGCGCCGCCGTGAGGCGCGTCGACCCCGGCGCGTTGGAGCACGAGCGCGCGCGCTGCGCCTGGATACCGGTCGCCCCGCTGGTCCCGGCAGGGCGCGTCGCAATCGTCTCGGCCGGCACGGCGGACGCGCCGGCGGCGCACGAGGCGCGCATCCGCGCCGAGTTGTGCGGCACGCACGTCGAGCTGCACGAGGACTGCGGCGTTGCAGGGCTCGACCGCATCCTCTCGGTCGCCCCGCCGCTGCGCGAGGCCGACTGCGTGATCGTCGTCGCCGGCATGGACGCTGCACTCGCGAGCGTCGTCGGTGGCATGGTGCCCGCGCCCGTGATCGCCGTGCCCACGAGCACCGGCTACGGCGCGTCGTTCGGTGGCGTCACGGCCCTGCTGGCCATGCTCTCGTCGTGCGCCGCCGGCGTGGCCTGCGTCAACATCGACGACGGCTTCGGCGCCGGCACGATCGCCGCGCGCATCGCGCGGCGGGCCGCGGGGGCCTCGTGACGCGCGTCGCCTACGTCGACTGCGTCGGCGGGGCCGCCGGCGACATGCTGCTGGCCGCCCTGATCGATGCCGGCGCGGGCGCCGAGCGCATGGCCGAGCACGTGCGCGCGCTCGGCGTCGACGGCCTCGACCTCGACGTCGGGCGCGCGGTGCGGCACGGCATCTCCGCGCGTCGCGTCCAGGTCGTGATGCCGCACGAAGACCACGTCCACCGGCACCTCGCGGACATGCGCGAGCTGATCGACGCCGCCGGGCTGCCCGCGCGCGCGGCGCGGCGGGCGCACGAGACGTTCCGGCTGCTGGCCGAGGCCGAGGCCCGCATGCACGATAGCCAGCCCGAGCTCGTGCACTTCCACGAAGTCGGGGGCCTCGACGCGCTGGCGGACGTCTGCGGCGTCGCCCTGGCGCTCGAGGAGCTCGGCATCGACCGCGTCGAGTGCTCGCCCATCCCCTGCTCGCGCGGGTTTGTCCAGGCATCGCACGGCCGTCTGCCGTTGCCTGCGCCCGCCACGCTGGAGCTCCTGCGCGGCGCGCCTCTCGTCTCGCTCGAGCACGGCGTCGAGCTCGTCACGCCGACTGCTGCCGCCCTGTTTGCGGCCACCGTCGAGCGTTACGGCTCGATTCCCGCCATGGTGCTCGAGAGCGTCGGCTACGGCGCCGGGACGCGCGACACCCCGCAGGTGCCGAACATCGTGCGCGTCCTCGTCGGGGAGCTGAGCGAGCCTGCGGGGACGGGTGGCGAGGTCATCGTGATCGAGACGAATCTCGACGACACGCCCGGCGAGCTCGTCCCCGACGCGGCCGCGCGCGCCTTCGCCGCCGGTGCCCTGGACGTCTGGACGACTCCGGTGCAGATGAAGAAGGGGCGGCCCGGCGTCGTGCTGGCTGCGCTGGCGCGCCCCGACGACGCCCGCGCCGTGGCCGAGGCGATTGTGCGCGAGACGACGGCGCTCGGCGTGCGCATGGCGCGCCACCAGCGGCTCGAGCTGGAACGGCGCTTCCGCGACGTCACGGTGGACGGCCACAGCGTCCGCGTCAAGCTCGGCTTGCTCGACGGCGAGGTCGTCAACCTCGCACCCGAGCACGACGACTGCGCGCGCGCCGCCGCCGCTCTCGGCCGGCCCGTCAAGAGCGTCTGGGCCGCGGCGCTGGCCGCTGCGGAGGCCGGCGCATGAGCGCACAGGAGCAGGTCGAAGGCCGCCTGCGCGAGCTCGGCAGCGTGATCGTCGCGCTCTCGGGCGGCGTCGACTCCTCGCTCGTCGCGGCGCTCGCCCAGCGCGCCCTGGGCGGCCGCGCCCTGGCCGTCACCGCGGTCTCCCCCGCGCTCGCGACCGGCGAGCTGTCGGGCGCCCGCTCGGTGGCCGAGGC